>JBMTCI010000001.1:0-17962 GCA_049430745.1 Luteolibacter sp.
ACGGCAGCCGCCTGATCGATCACTGCCTTTTGCTGACGCGCCTTGCGTCCGGCTTCACGCAGCTTGGCAGCGGCGCTGGAAGTGGTGAGGGTCTCGTCAATAAACACCAATGGCACCGCGCCAACGCGTTCGTGAAGTTGCGAAGCAAAGGCGCGCACTTTCGCGGCGGCATCACCCTCGCTGCCATCCATGCGCAGCGGCAAGCCGATGACCAGCGTGCGAATTCCACGCAACTGCACCAACTGCGCGATGCGCTCGATCGGATCAACCTTCCTGCAGTCAATCGTCTCAACCGGATGCGCAAGAATGCCAAAGTCGTCCGTCGCGGCGATGCCGATGCGGGCGTCGCCGTGATCAATCCCGAGCGCGGGATGCGATGAATTGGAATCGGCAGTTTGCAAAGAGATGGATCAAAGCAATGGCTCCGGCAGCACATCGGTGAGCTGCTTGATGGCATCGGCCTGATGACGATTGGCGACGAGCAAGGCATCTTCGGTTTGCACCACGATTAAGTCATCCACGCCGAGCAGGGCGACCCGACTTCCGGCGCGCGCGTTGAAGACGATGTTGTTTTCCGAATCGATCTCGGTGAGCTCGCTATTGGAATGATTGTCCTCACCGTATTTTGGCAGGTACTTGGAAATCGAGATCCATGAGCCGACATCATCCCAGTCGAATGTGGCCTCGATGTTGAGCACGCGGTCGGCCTTTTCCATGAGCGCGTAATCGATCGACCTTGCGGGAAGTTTCGGAAACTGCGCGGCGATGGTCGCGTGGATGTCTTGCGATCGGCGAACTTCCGAAACGAATTCCGCCAACTCCGGTGCGTGACGAGCGAGTTGCTCGACAACGGTGGCGATTTTCCAAACAAACATGCCCGCATTCCAGGTGAAGCCACCCTGACGCAAAAATTGCTCGGCCAACTCAGGATTGGGCTTTTCACGAAAGCACTTCACTTCAAAGGGCGGATGCTCGCAATCGAGTCCGGAGATCACCGCGCGTTCACCTCGTTCGATGTAGCCGTACGAGGGGCAGGCCCAGGTCGGTTGAATGCCGATTGTGACAAGGCCGTCGGATGCACCCGCGCTACGGATCGCATCGTTCAACACCTCTTGAAACGATGCCGTGTCGCGAATGAGTTGATCCGATGGCAGCACCAGCATCACTGCGTCAGGATTTTTTGCAGCGACAAGCGCGATGCCAAGGGCGACCGCAGGCGCGGTATCACGCTTGGCTGGCTCGGCAAAAATATTCTCGGCTGGCAGCATCGGTGCCGCCTCGCGCACGGCATCAACCTGCTTCTCATTGGTCAGTACGAAGATTTGCTCGACCGGCACCAAGCCGTCGAGGCGGCGAATGGTTTGCTCAAGCAAGGTGCCCGACCCGAAGAGGTCGAGAAGTTGCTTCGGGCGTGAATTGCGGCTCAAGGGCCAGAAACGCGTGCCCGATCCGCCGGCGAGGATCAGCGCGTAGTTGTTGTTAGACGAGGGCATGACCCCACCAAGTTGCGGGATGTCGACCTCATGGAAAAGCCACAATCATTGGAAATTTTGTTTTCCATGGTTGTCGCGGCGCGGTCGATCGGCTAGGTTCATCCCATGCCAGCAGAACATTCCGGATCAAAACCCGTTTGGATCGAAAACAGCGCACTCGCGGCACCTGCCCTTTTTGGAGCAGCCGCAGGCTTTCTGATCGGCGATCTCATGCATCGCAGTGCTCGCCGCGGGTTTGGCATCGGCATTGGCGCGCTCGGCGTGGCTGCGCTGCTTCCATTCGTGGTCGATGGCATCAACAACCTTGTGACCGGACCCAAGAGCCGCGTTGGCGTGAAGCGCCGCATCCAAGGCATCCGCGATGCCGGCATTGGCGCACCCGACCATGACGAAGTCGATGCCGAGCTGCGCGAGCAAGGACTGCTCTAAACTTTCGCGATTTGGTTTATCCCAACAAAAAAGCCCGTGATCAACTCACGGGCTTTTTTGTTGAAATCAATGAACTGATGCAAAGATCAGTTGGCGATGGCCACGACATTCACGCGGCGGGCTTCCTGATCGAACTTCACGCGTCCGTCGACGAGCGCGAAGAGCGTGTGATCGCGGCCCATGCCAACGCCGACACCCGGATGCACCTTGGTGCCACGCTGACGGATGATGATGTTGCCAGCGATGACGGCTTGACCGCCGAATTTTTTCACGCCGAGGCGCTTGCTGCGTGAGTCACGTCCGTTCTTAACGGAACCTTGTCCTTTTTTATGGGCCATGGAAGTAGGTGGGTGAAATGTTGATTATCCTGCGATCGAGGTCACCTCGAGCTTGGTGAGGCTGCGGCGATAACCTTTGGTTTTGTGGTAGCCCTTGCGGCGCTTGAACTTGAAAGCCACACCCTTGGGTCCGCGGAATTGGCTCAGCACCTTGGCAGTGACGGAAGCGCCAGCCACCAACGGAGCGCCGACCTTGACGCTGTCGCCTTCGCCCACGAGAAGAACATCGAACTTGATTTCGGAATCCACGGGCGCGTCGAGTTTCTCGACATCGAGCTTCGTGCCTTGTTGAACGCGGTATTGTTTGCCGCCGGTTTTGATCACTGCGTAGGCCATGGCCGTATTGGGAAAGGTTGATTGTGCCCCTGCGGGCGGGCGGGGAGAAAATCACGACACCCCCATCCGCGCAAGGTTTTTTTTGGATGATTCAGGGGTTTTTGGGGAAATCGCCGTGGGATGAGTGATTTGAGGGAAAATTCCCATGAAATGAGCAGTTTGGAAAAATTTCGGAGGCCTACTCCCTGCGCTTGAGCAGCGGGAAAAGCACCACATCGCGAATGGTCGGCGCGCCGGTGAGCATCATGACCAAGCGGTCGATGCCAATGCCGATGCCGCCTGCGGGTGGCATGCCATGCTCGAGGGTTTCGATGAAGTCGTAGTCGACTTTCTGTTCTTCTTCGCCGCCGGCCTGATGCTCCAAGCGCTGGCGCTGCACATCGGGATCGTTGAGCTCCGAGTAGCCCGGAGAAATTTCCTGGCCATTGATGATCAACTCATAGACCTCGACGGTTTTTCCGCCGGGGGTGAGCTTTGCGAGCGGAATGAGTTCGCTTGCCACGCGGGTGACGAAGCAGGGATCGAAGGTGTGCTCCTCGACCTTTTTTTCAAAAACCTGCTGCACGACTTCGTAGTCTTCCATCTCGGGCGAAATCTGCACGCCAAGTTCTTCGCAGCGCTGTCGGCGACCGGCTGGGCTGAGCTCGAAGAAATCATCGCCGGCAGCGCCCTTGATGAGATCATGGTAATTTGCTCGTCGCCACGGACGTGTGAGGTCGATGGTGCGCGTGACATTGCCGTCCTCGTCCTTGTGCTCGATTTTCAAGCCACCGCAGAATTTCTCAGCGAGGTGACAGGTCATTTCCTCGACGAGGTTGGCCATTTCCTCGAAGTCCGAAAATGCCCAGTACGCCTCGAGCATCGTGAACTCTGGATTGTGTCGACGCGAGATGCCTTCGTTGCGGAAGTTGCGGTTGAGCTCGAAAATTTTCGTGAATCCACCAACGAGTAAACGCTTCAGGAAAAGCTCGGGCGCGATACGCAGCGTGAGTGGCATGCCGAGCGCGTTGTGATGCGTCTCGAATGGACGCGCCGCCGCACCACCGGCCACATCCTGCAGCATCGGCGTTTCCACTTCGAGAAATCCCCTGTCCTGCAAAAACTTGCGGATCTCGGCCAGCATCAGCGAGCGCGTGACAAAAAGGTTCGCACTCTCCGGATTGCCCATGAGGTCGAGGTGACGCTTGCGGTATTTCGTTTCACGATCGGCAAGGCCGTGGAACTTGTCGGGCATCGGACGCAGCGACTTGGAAAGCACGGTGAAACTCTCGACCTTCACCGTCGGCTCGCCGGTCTTGGTGAGAAAGGTCTCGCCCTCGATGCCAATCCAATCGCCGCGATCGAGGCACTTCCAGGCAGCCGCTTCGTTTTCGCCGAGGTTCTTGATGCCGAGGTATCCTTGGATCGATCCAAGCACATCGCCGAGTTGAAAGAACACCGACTTACCCATGTCGCGCAGCGCGGTGATGCGTCCCGCGATCTTCACGCGGCGGCCTTCGGTGAAATTCGCACGCAGTTCGCCCGGGGTGGTATCGACGACAAACCTCGCGCCATACGGATCGATGCCGAGCTCGCGAAGTTTGGCGAGTTTCTCGCGCCGAATGGCGATGAGTTCGGCCTCGGTCGAATGCGTTTGGGGCGTGGCGTCTGCGGACATGACAGGCATGGCTTAAGCGCCCCGACGGCCTCCCGCAAGAGTTGAAACGGATTGCCGCACGGAAATCGTCGGCCATTGCAAAAATTTCGCATGGCCCGCCCCGCCGTCCGGTGCTACCCCTGCCGCGGATGTTTGAGGTCAGGCAAAAACCGGAAATGGTCGAACGCGCACTGCTCGTGCGCTTTTGCTTTGATCCGCGCGAAATGGACGAAGCCGATTCGCTGCTCCAGGAACTAGGCGAGTTGGTCAGCACACTCGGCATCAAAGTGATCGATTCCGTGCTCGCCCGCTGCCGCGACATGCACAAGAAGCTGCTCTGCGGCACTGGCAAGGCCGATGAAATCGTCAGCCTCGCACGAGCGCACGAGTGCGATGTAATCGTCATCGACAACGGCCTCGCGCCCTCGCAACAACGCGAGTGGGAAAAACTTGCCGACCTCTGCGTGATCGATCGCGAGGAAGTGATTCTCGACATCTTTGCGCAACGCGCACAAACGAAGGAAGCACGCCTCCAGGTTGAACTCGCGCGCATGCAATACGCGCTACCGCGACTTGCCAGAATGTGGGGTCACCTCGACCGCGAAGGCGGATCCGGTGGCGGTCAAGGCGGTGGCGCGGCACGCGGCATGGGTGAAAAACAAATCGAGGTCGACCGCCGACTGGCGAACCTAAGCATCGATCGCTGCAAGCGCGAGTTGGAACAGGTCCGCAAACAACGCCGCACCCAACGCAAAGAACGCGAGAAACTCGAAACCCCGCACGCTGCGATTGTTGGTTACACCAATGCAGGCAAGTCGACTCTGCTCAACGCGCTAAGCGGTGCTGGCGTGATGGCCAAAGACATGCTCTTCGCGACGCTCGACACGACAACGCGCCGCATCGACCTGCCCGATGGTCAGCCGCTATTGCTCACCGACACGGTCGGCTTCGTGCGCAATCTGCCCCACCGCTTGGTCGAGGCCTTCAAGGCCACGCTCGAGGAGGCGGTACTCGCCGATTTTCTCATCCATGTCCTCGATGCCACTTCGCCCGAGATCGAACGCTTTCATCGCACCACGCTTGAGGTGCTCGACGAACTCGGTGCTGAGGGCAAACCGACGATCACGGTCTTGAACAAAATCGATCTCGTTCAGGACCCCGAGCAAATCGCCTCGCTGGCCCGAATGTTTCCCGATGCGCTGCGCCTTTCGGCGGCTACCCGCGATGGCCTCGACCGATTGCTTGACGCCTGCTCGACCGCACTTGCCGACCGCGTGCGCTGCCTCGATTACCGCATCCCGCAGCAACGCGCGGATCTGGTCGGTCTCTTGCACCGCGATGCGAAGGTGCTCTCGACGGATTATGAGGGAAATGACATTCTCGTCCGCGCGGTCGTGCCACCGATGCTAGCCGGAAGGCTCGAGGCATTCGTCGCGCAACCCGCTTGAACTGGTCGCCATTTTCACATCCATGATCCGCGCTCTCATCATCCTCACCGGCCTGACGCTCGCCACGCTTCACGCGCAAGAGCCTGCGAGCGATGCAATCAACCGCCCCGTGCTCAAGGCACTGCCCATCGGCGGCGACGACGACATCACCTCGCAGCCCATTGCCGATGAGATTTCCGTTGATGAAAAAACGGATCCACAATCCCCGACTCGCATCGACGAACCAACAACTGCAACGATCGACGAAATCGAAAGTCCCTCAAGCACCGCCAATTCAAGCACCAAACCCGAAGGCCTCGAAGCACTTCGCCTTCAGGTGTTTTTGGACAAACTCAAATTCGGTCCCGGCGTGATCGATGGCCGCATTGGTCAGTTCAGCGAGCTCGCCGTTCGCTCATGGAATGAGGTCAACGGCCATCCGCTCGATGACTGGTCGACGGTGATCGAGGCCGCCAAGAGTGCCGTGACTGAGCCCCTGGTCACGGTCACCGTGCCCGATGTCGCCACCAAATGGGTCAACCCATCACTGCCGACCAAACGCAGCCTGCAGGCATCCGCCAAAAAAATGAGTTACCGCAGCATCGCCGAGTTCATGGCCGAGCGATACCACAGCGATGTTCCCTACATTACCGAGCTCAACGCCGACACGAAATTGAACAACCTCAAGCCCGGCGATTCGCTCATCGTTCCGAATGTCGATCCCTTCGAAATCGAAAAACTCACCGGCGCAAAATACGAAGCGGACCCGTCACTCAGCGAACGTCATGTGGTGGTGGATACCAAAATCAACCAGGCAAGAATCTTCGAAGCGGCTCCTGCCGCCTTGGTCGTTGATGAGTCGGAGGAAGGCACAACAACACTTGCAAAAACCAAAGCCAACCGCGCCTTGGTCGCCTCCTTTCCCATCACGCCGGGCAAACCTCAGTTCATCAAATTCGGCACTTGGAAACTGCTCAACATGATCGAGCTGCCCTACTGGCGCTACGACCAACAACTCCTCGACACTGGCAAGCGCAGCGCCAAGGCGCTCAACATTCCTCCAGGACCCAACAGCCCGGTTGGAGTCATCTGGAACGGCACCAGTCGACCCGGCATCGGCATGCACGGAACCTCGGATCCTGAAACCATCGGACGCGCCCGCAGCGCCGGATGCATTCGCCTCGCCAATTGGGACGCCATTCGACTCCCTAGCCTGATTCGCCCAGGGGCAACCGTGGAAATTCGCTAAATAATTGAGCCCTACCCCCCAGCCAAAGGCGGCTGGGGGGAAAAAATGGCCCTAGACGGAAATTTTTTTGAGGGCTGAAATTTTTTCACAATCAACTTAAAATCAATGAGTTGAATATTGATAGCCCGATTTTCACGCGCGAAAAAAGCCCACCCATGAAAAAAAGTTTCAATTTGAATAAACCTTGAAGGCCCAGACCCACATCGTAACAATAACCTAATTCACAAAAACTCGTCCCATGAAAAAAACCGCAATTGCCCTTGTTGCCATTCTCGGTTCCGGCATCAGCCACGGAGCTACTGGAGTGGTTGAATCCACTGGTGAGTTCCAAATCAATAGCTCCACCATTTACCTGTCATCGATCGGTGTTCCTGGTAACGCAAGGCTTGATGGCTATAACCTCGGCACCTTCGACACATCGCTGGGTCAGACCTTGGTGCTCTCCAACTGGTTCTTCGAAAACTACGCCTACAACGCGGGTAGCGGCAGCGACAACTGGCTGGATGGTAGCAATACCGCGACTCTCAACCTGAGCATCAGCTCAGTTTCGAACAATCAAACCCTCACTCAGGCCACTGTTTCGGGCAACAATCGCACTTGGAACAACAGTCCCGACTCAGTCAACCTTCTCTCCGGGCTGGCCAACGGCGTCTATACCTTGGTGACCTCGGTGACCTACACCTACAACGACTGGAACGGCAGCAGCACCTCGGTGCTCACCAGCAGCAACAATGGCGTGGCCACCGCGACATTCACGGTGGTGCCAGAGCCAGCGACCTCGTTGCTTGGAGCCCTTGGCACCTTGCTCCTGTTCCGCCGCCGCAAGTGAAGCGGTCACGATCACGGCTTCCAAAAAAGGCGGGCCAAACGGTCCGCCTTTTTTTATGCGACGATGAAATGTATTTAGCTTGGCGCGTAGACCTGCACCGATCGTGACGGGCTATACACTCGCATGACGCCATCGTCATCGAGCGGATATTTCACGGACGAATCAATCCGCCCGTGTCCGCCAAAACCACTCTGGTCGCTATCCAAGACCAACTCAAACACAGCATTTCCGCCCAGTTGCACTGGGTATCCAAATGGCGATTCCCCCACCGAAAAATTGAAAACAAAAATCAAGCCCGCGCGCTCAGCGACGATGATCTTTTTATCATGATCCATCCAAAGACACCGTGCTGGATCTGATTCGAGCAGTCCCGATCGAAGGGCAAGCCCGACAAGTTCGCGGTCGAATTCCCCCAACCAGCGGTATTTCAGATTGGGATCATCGACCAAGGACCACTGACGACGGCAGTAGTGATACGACCAGCCGTTTCCCTCGCGCGGAAAGTCCAACCACTCGGGATGACCAAACTCGTTGCCCATGAAATTGAGCCAACCCTCGCCACCGATCGCCATGGTGAAGAGCCTGATCATTTTGTGCAGCGCGATGCCGCGCTCGATGACCGGGTGTGGATCATCAAGCGACATGTGCCAGTACATTTCCTGATCCATCAAATGGAAGGCGAGCGTCTTGTCACCGACCAGTGCCTGATCATGACTTTCGGCATAGGCAATGTTGGCCTCGCCCTGCCGACGGTTGGCTAGCACGCCCCACAATTCACCGAGGTCCCAGTCCTCGTCTCTTCGGTGCTTGAGCAGCTTGATCCAGTAATCAGGAATGCCCATCGCCAAACGGTGCGTGAATCCAACGCCACCTTCATGGATCGGTCGGCACAGCCCAGGCATGCCTGACATGTCCTCGGCGACAAGCAAGGCATCGGGTCGCAGTTCGAGAGCGAGCCGCGTGGCAAGCTGCAAGTACAGGATCGCATCCTCATCGGCGTCGCCGCCGAAGTAATCATCATAGCATCCAAACGCGCGATTTCCGCGCGAGTGATAGAGCATCGATGTGACCCCATCGAAACGGAATCCATCAAAGCGAAATTCCTCCAGCCAGTAGCGGATGTTGGAAAGCAAAAAGTGCCGTACTTCGGGTCGACCGTAATCAAAGCACTTCGAGTCCCATGACGGATGATCCCCACGGCCTCCGGCATGGAAATACTGATGACCCGAACCATCGAAATCATTCAAACCTTCGGCCATGTTCTTGACTGCGTGCGAGTGGACAATGTCGAGCAGAACCGCGATGCCCAATCCGTGCGCGGTGTCGATAAGATGTTTGAGATCATCGGGCGTGCCAAAGCGCGAGCATGGCGCAAAAAACGATGACACATGATAACCGAAGGAGCCGTAATACGGATGCTCCTGCACCGCCATCAATTGCACGGTGTTGTAGCCCGCCGCAGCAATGCGTGGCAGTACTCGTTCCGCAAATTCTCGATAACTGTGCACTCGGGGTTCCTCACCCGCCATGCCGACATGCGCCTCGTAGATCAGCGGGACTTTGACCGTCACCGTCTGATGCTTCCATGCATAAGCATGCGACGAGCAAATTTCCCCGCAGAAATCATTGGTCTCGGGATCCTGCACCGCTCGGCGAATGCAGGCGGGAATGCGATCGCGCCGTGAGCCATCAGCACCGATCACATGCAGTTTCAAACGCTGACCCTGCGACAGAATGTCGGCCCAGAGCTTCAATTCCCAAACTCCGCCCTGCCCCATGGTAAGCGGATGCGACTCACGATTCCATTCATTGAAATCGCCCGTCAAAAAAACCGCCTGCGCCTCAGGTGCCCACTCGCGCACCCACCATGAGCCATCGCTCGGATCGGCATTCACTCCGAAACGCTGATGCGCGTCAGCATGGGCAAGGATCGATCCACTTTGTTTTTCGATCGCCGCCAACTCGCTTTCAAACCTCTCGATGCGCCGTTGGATCGCCGCCTCATGCGGCTCAAGCCACGGATCGTCGACCACCAATTTCGGTCTCTCCTGCATCGCGACCCAACATGACGCAAAGCACCCCGATGGCAAATTCAATTCCTTTTAACCGCATCACGCGATGTCGGAAGGAACGATCAAAAGTTCAGCGCGCGCGCCATTTCGAGGTAAATCGGAATGCCGATGGCGATGTTGAACGGAAAGGTGATCGCCAAGGACGAGGTAAGATAAAGTGTCGGATTCGCCTCAGGCAGCGAGATGCGAATCGCAGCTGGAGCCGCAATGTACGAGGCACTCGATGCAAGCACCCCGAGCAAGGCGGCACCACCCGTTTCAAGCCCGGAGAGTTTGCCAAAGATCACCCCGAGGGCGCCATTGACGATCGGCACGAAAATGCCAAAGCCCAGCAGGAAGGGCCCGACCTTGCTGAGGTCGCCAAAACGCTTGCCCGCGACCACGCCCATCTCGAGCAGGAAAAGCGCAAGCACACCTTGAAAAGGTGCAACGAAGAATGGTTCAACCTTTTTCATGCCCGACTCACCACAAAGCGCGCCGACCAGTAACGCCCCGACCAACAGGAAAATGCTGCGACCAAAAAGCGCCTCGTGCACCGCCTTGCGAAGCACCGCGCCGCGCGACTCAGTGCCGCTTTGCTCTTTCAGTTTTCCCAACACGATGCCCACCAAGATGGCCGGCGATTCCATCACCGCGAGAAAGGCGGTGGTGTAGTTTTCAAATGGCTCGTTGACCGCCTTGAGGTGGTTGGTGGCGGCAATGAAGGTCACCGCACTCACGGATCCATAGTGCGCAGCAATCGCTGCGGCATCAGCGCGTGGGAGTTTGCCGGCCCGACGCAGCAAGGGATAAGTCCAAAGAGGAATCAAAGCACCCAACACGATCGCCGAGAGTGATGGCAACCAGACCTTGGCCAATCCGGCATTCGCAATTGCGACACCACCTTTGAATCCGATCGCCGCCAGAAGGTAAATCGTCAACCCGACATACAATTGCTCGGGCAGACGCAAATCGCTTTTCAACACGGCGGCTACGAGGCCGAGCATGAAAAACAAAACGGCGGGCGAGAGAAGATTGGCGCCAACGGCGTCGAAGATATCCATGGTCAGGCTTTCTTGCTTTTGGTAGCTTTAGTGGTTTTGGAAATTTTGGGTGATGCATTTACAAGTCGACGGGTCGAGGCCCGAGATTCGGCGGCAACGCGTGTTTGGTAATCATTCATCTTGCGACGAATCTTTGCATCGGTGCTGCCGAGAATGCGCAGCGCGAGCAGTCCCGCATTGCGTCCGCCGTTGATCGCCATCGTCGCAACCGGTACGCCGGCGGGCATTTGTACGATCGAGAGCAATGAATCAAGCCCCTTGAGCGACTTGCTCTCGACTGGCACACCGATCACCGGCAGCGGCGTGAGACTTGCCACCATGCCCGGCAAATGCGCGGCACCACCGGCGCCTGCAATGATCACCCGCAAGCCCTTGCTTTCGGCCTCGCGAGCGAACTTGACCATGTCGATTGGCGTGCGGTGCGCGGAAACCACCCGGACTTCGCAATCAACGCCGAACTCGGCGCAGATGTCAGCGGCGGGCTGCATGGTGGGCCAGTCGGATTCACTGCCCATGATGATGGCAATCGGTGCTTGGGTGGACTTGGATTTCATGAGTGGCGGGTGGGCTTGGATTTCTTAGGTGTCGTGGCTGGCTGTCTCTTGGAAACTAATCGCTTCGGCGCAATCGACGGCTGCGCGCTCGGCCTCTTCGGCGGTTTTTCCCAAGGCCGTGACATGACCCATCTTGCGACCAGCCGAGACTTTGCTTTTCCCGTAAAGGTGAAGGTTGGCTCCTGCGACCGCGAGCGCGTGATCGAGCCCAAGCGCCACACCGCTGCCCTCATACTTGCCGAGCAGATTTACCATCACTGCGTGAGGTGCCACCATGTGTGGAGAGCCAAGCGGCAGACCGAGCACCGCACGCACATGGTTTTCAAACTGCGAACAGGCACAGGCCTCGATGGTGTAGTGGCCGGAGTTGTGCACGCGCGGAGCGAGTTCGTTGACGACCACACTGCCGTCGCTTTTCAAAAACATTTCGACCGCAAAAGTTCCCACTGCCCCTACCGCTTCGATCGCACCGAGCGCGATGCGTTGTGCTTCTTCGGCAACATCATTTGCAACAAGCGCCGGAGCCCGCACGATGTTGCACACGTGATTGCTCTGAACGGTTTCCACCAAAGGATAGACCACTGTGGCGCCATCGAGGCTGCGTGTGATGACCACCGCCAGCTCGCTCACAAAGGGGCAAAATTCTTCGACATAGAGCGCGTTGCCGCGATCACCACCCAATTGCTGCCAGGCACTCGCGATCTCATCTCGCGTGCGGATCGTCGCATTGCCCTTGCCATCATAGCCATTGCGGCGGGCCTTGAGCACGAGCGGCAGACCCAGCTCCGCGACTGCGGATTCAAGCTCTGTAAGATCAGCAATGCCACGCATGCCCGGCACCGGTATGCCCGCGTCGAGCAAAGTTTGTTTTTGAATCAACTTGTCCTGTACCAATGCGATCGAGCGCGAGGTTGGCCATAATTTGTGACCCGCTTGCTCAAGCCGAGCCAGCAGGTCGGCATCGACAAATTCATTCTCGAGCGTCAGCACATCAACCCTCGCTGCCAAACGAAAGAGGTCGTCGGCGTTATTCCAATCGCCCACTAAGCATTCGGCCGTCGCCGCCGCCGGGCAGTCGGCGCTTCGCTCGAGCACCACGCTGCGGTAACCAAGCCGCAAGGCCGCCATCGCGGTCATCCTCGCCAACTGACCGCCACCAATAATGCCCAGCACGATTGGCTTGGAATCCGCCACAGCCAGCGGACGCGATTGAGTGGAGGCTTCGGTGCTGAGATCGCTCATGCGTCGGACGCAGCGATCATCCCCAGACTCACCATGGAAGCCAAGACCGAAGTCAGCCCGACGCCAAATGGATAAAAAATCCCCATGCCACGGCGAATAAATTACCGTCGCATGGGGCATGACGCATCAAATCTCTATCAGGAACGCCGACGGTAAAGCGTCAGCAGCGCGGTACCAAGAACCAAGGCCTGCAAGGGTGGCCCGGGTTCCGGCACCGAGTGGATCCACGCGCTGCCTGCGGCATCGAGCCCCGTCGCCTGCACATGAGCCACAATATGATAAGGCCCATATACACCCTCGGGCTTGCTGAAAAAATCAAATGACTCGGCCGTGATCGATCCCAGCGAGTAACTCACATCGTAACTCAACTTATCTCCAATCGTGAATCGATTGACCCCACCTCCTGAATTGGATGTCGAAAATGCAAGCTTGATGTCAAAGCGGCCATCTGGACCGGCCTTGTAGGAGTCGGTGCCTAGATTGATCGTGGGCAAACTGAAGGCACCGGTTTTGACCGCCGATCCAAAGCTCAGTTTGCTTGGATCAAGTGTTGGGTCAAAATTCAGACACCACTCATCGACATATTCAATACCCGTCAGGCCAGTGGCTTCAAATTCGAACCGCACTTTTCCCGCATCCACACCGCTCAAAGTTGTTGTAGTGAGGGTAAGCCACGGCGTGCCGGCTGCCGGGGCCACGGAACTGGCGCCGAAGGTTTGACTCAGATAATACGTCGCAGCCGATATCCGCTCCATCGTCGACGCGAGAAGCATGGGAATGGCGAGGAGCGCGATGCATGTTGTTTTTCTTTTTTTCATGGAATCACGATTGTTGTTTCAACCGCATCCCATGAGGCCGTGATTCAACGACCCACTCGGATTCACAAAGTGTTGGCGTCATGGAATGCCGCCCAACATCGCTTCACACCACAACTCCAACCATTGGCACCACCACTGTCTTGCGGCGCGACTTTACACTGAGCATCAATCCGCGCGACTCCGCGCAAAGTTACGCCTTCCTTACCAAGCGCAGCTGCGAAAAAACTCGCAGGCGAAAATACGCAGCGCCGCGAAATTTCGCATCAGCGCATCAGCGATTACCGCAAAAGGCGGTTGGCATTGCCACTCAATCGCCGGACTTCGGCGCCGGTGCGGAAGATCCTCCCGCATCACTTTTTGCGGCGCCGCCACCATCGGCCTTGGCACCGGCCTGATACGACGAAGATCGATAGTCGGTCTGATAAAAGCCCGATCCCTTGAACAAGATTCCACCACCCGTACCGAGCAAACGCTTCAATTCACCGCCGCATCCTTCGGCGCGACATTCGGTCAACTTGGCGTCGTTCATGCTTTGAAACACCTCAAAGCGGTCGCCGCATTTCTGGCATTCGTAATCGTAGTTTGGCATGATCCGGCGGCTATGTAGCATTTTCCATCGGCCGCGCAACCCCTTCTCATCGTTTGATCATCCGAAACGGCTGCCATGCCCTTGGAATTTTGCGTGCCGCAGCGGGCCGGCTGTGCTTGCATGATCCCAATGCCAGCGCGCCCCAAGACAGTTTCCTCGATTTCCGCGGGTAAATTTTTCGAAAGCCACGCCAAGGCCCTCGACCTCGAGTTGCAAGGCGAGCGTGTTGGATTCGACCGCCCGATCAGCGAGCCTGCGATGAATCGACCCGGGCTCGCGCTCGCGGGATTCTTTTCCTACTTCGCCAAAAAGCGCGTCCAGGTACTCGGCAACTCGGAGCTTTCCTACCTGCGAAAACTTCCCGAGGAGGTTCGCGTTGATCGCTTCGAGCAAATGTGCGAGCGCGACATCCCCTGCATCGTCACCTCGCGCGGATCGGTTCTCGAAGACGCACTCATGGCAGTGACGCACAAGCATTCGATCCCCGTTTTCCGCACCTCGCAGGTGACGATGAATTTCGTCAACGCGGCGACCATTCTGCTCGAGCATGATTTCGCGCCCAGCGTCACCCTGCACGGGTGCATGGTCGACATGCGCGGCGTCGGCGTGCTCATCATCGGCAAAAGCGGATCGGGAAAATCGGAAACCGCCATCGGTCTTCTCGAGCGCGGTGCCTCGCTCGTCGCTGACGACATGGTGCGCATCAAACTCGTCGGCGGCGAACTCGTCGCGACCTCGCCCGATCTCTCACGCGGTTACATGGAAATCCGCGGCATCGGCATCATCAATGTCGCCAACCTCTACGGCCTCGCATCGATCAGGCCCGACAAACGACTCGACCTCGTTGTCACGCTCAAACCGCACGCCGACCTCAACGAGGTCGATCGTCTCGGCCTTCGCCAAAAAACTTACGAGATCCTCGGACAACATGTGTCTCATGTGGAAATCCCCATCGCGCCCGGACGCGACACCGCTCGCATGGTCACCATCGCTGCTCTCGATCAGCAACTCCGCCGACTCGGCTACAACATGGCCGATGAATTCAACCAGCGCTTGCTCGACCACATGGCTGGTCAATGAGGATTCGAGCATACGGCTCTAGGCCGACATCCGCGCATCATCGCGCTCGGGGCGAATGAATTGCCCCCAACTTTCGTCGGCCAAACCATTTTCCTGAAGTCCGAAGAGTGGTCTCCAGCGCGGCGCAAAGGGCTTGTTGCGCGGATGCATGCCCGCTTCGTGAGGGAGCTTGTTGGCCTTGCGCGTGTTGCAACGAAAGCATGATGTCACGATGTTGTCCCAGCTCGTGCGACCGCCTTTGTCGCGCGGAGTGACATGATCAAGGTTGAGCTGACTCTCAGGAAAAACCCTGGTGCAATACTGACATGTAAATTTGTCGCGCAAAAATACATTGCGCCGACTGAAACGAACCTCCAAACGCGGCACCCGCTCGTACATCGAGAGCACCACAATCTTCGGAACCATCAACGCGATCCTCGCCCCGCGAATCATCGGCACCCCTACCGCCATCGCCGAATGACGAATCCAAGCGGCAAGGTCATGAGTCTTGAACTTCTCCTCGCCATCGACCTGCACCACCTGCGCATGACCGATGCACAGCAGGTGCAAGGACCGCCTCACCGAGCAGGTATGCACCGGTTGCCAGAACCGATTCAAGACGAGCACGGGAGCCTCAAGCACGGAATTCATCTCATTTCCCAAATATTACGGACACCCTAGCGAATCGCCCATTCAGGGCAATGGAAAAAAGCTCGGAGCGACCAGCATCCTTCGAGATTGCAATGGCTTGAAAATGAGATTAATTCCGTCTCCCGCCCATCGAACCGCGCCATGAAAACCCCACGCTCATTCCAACGCCTCGCCGCCGTGTCGACCGCCCTTTTTCTGGCGAGCTGTGCGAATCAAAAAACTGTCGGCCCAGCCAACGGCGGCAAACCGGTGAATCCGCATCCGCCTGGCACTTATGAGCATTTCAAGGCCGAGCCGTCCTATCCGAAAACCTACGATACTTGGAAAAACGAGCAGCTGCTTTCCCAAACCCACGACGGCAACTCGCACATCAAGATCAACCTCTCCACCCAGCGCGGGATGCTCATGAACAACGGCGAGCTGGTCATGGACTACCCGATCTGCTCGGGTGTCAAAAGCCGTCCTACACCGACCGGGACTTTTTACATTCTGGAAAAAATCGTCGATAAAAGTTCCAACCGCTACGGCAAAATCTACGACGCGGCAGGCAGCATCATCAATGGCGATGCCGACGCGTTGAATGATTCCATCCCCGAAGGCGGACGCTTCGTCGGCGCGCCCATGAAGTACTGGATGCGACTCACCAACGACGGTGTCGGTCACCACATCGGCCCGGTCAAACGCTACCCGGCATCCCACGCCTGCATTCGCGGACCTCGCGCGATCATGCCTGTCGTGTACTCAAAGGTGAAGCTCGGCACCCGCGTCGACATCGAGTGAGCCTCGGCACTCAGTCTTCGATGAATTTTTGGTGACCCGTCTTTTTGACGGCCTTGAGGTTGTCGATCAGGCCCTCGATCTGATCGATCTTGCCCGCAAGGAACGCCTGCTCAATCTCGCAGAAAATCACATAGCACTGCGCCATGAGCTTGCGGTACTCCACCGCAGCCGCAGCCTTGTCGGCGCCATCGGGCATCTTTTTGACCATCTCCGGCAGTTCAGCCAGGCCCATGAGCAAGGCCTGCTGAGCGGTTCGTGCGGCGGCCGCGCCCTTCTCTGGATCGGTCTCTTTTTTCAAAGCCTTGTAGGCGTCGTCCAACTCACTCATCTGAGTAGCCAATGAGGGCTCGGGCTTCTGATCCTCGGCGTTAAGGCAGAGAGATAGTCCCATCAGGCATACCCACAGCAGCGGTTGAAATTTCATGCGTGAAACCAAACACCCGATGCCCTCACCTGTCATGAAAAAATTGCGGGATTCGACACCATCATTCACCCGCAGGGCGCAAACGAACAATGCGGTCGGGTTTGTTCAACACCACATACACTAGGCCATCGGGACCTGCCGCCACATCCCTCACGCGCCCGATGTTTTTGAGAATGATCTCCTGCTCGACGACCTTGCGATCGACGATGCGGATGCGCCGGACTTCCTGCTGCGCCAAAGCCCCAGCCAAGAGGTCGTTCTTCCACTTGGGAAATTTTTCTCCCGCATAAAAATCCAGCCCACACACCGCAATCGACGGCACCCAATAAGTCAACGGCCGCTCGATGCCTTCCTTCTCGGTGTTGGCCACCATCGGCGTTCCATCATAATTCATCCCGTAAGTCACCACCGGCCACCCGTAATTGCGACCGGGCAAAATCAAATTCAACTCATCACCACCACGCGGACCATGCTCGGTGTCGTAAATCGATCCGTCCCGAGGATCCATCGCGAGTCCCTGTGGATTGCGATGACCATACGACCAAATGCCACCAATCGCATTCGACTTGCCTGCAAACGGGTTGTCCTTCGGCACCCGACCATCGTCATGCAGTCGAAAAATTTTGCCGATCGGACGCGACAAATCCTGTGCCTCCATCATCCCGCCACGCTCACCGATTGGGAAAAAGATATACCCATCAGAAAACACAAAACGCGTGCCAAAGTGCACGCCGCTGCCCGAGCGAAATTTTTCATCAGGCCGATAAATCCATTCCTGATCGATCCAGCGATGATCCTTGATCCTTCCGCGTACGACCGCCGTGATGCAGCGCACCTCATCCTTGCCCTCTTTTTTCTTGGTGCGCGTGCCATCGGATAAACCGAGATAAACCCATCCGTTGTTTGAAAAATCCGGATGCAGGGCCACTTCCATCAAGCCGCCCTGACCATGATCAATCACCTCAGGAAGCCCTTCGATCGAACGAGGATCAA
>JBMTCI010000002.1:0-17378 GCA_049430745.1 Luteolibacter sp.
AGCGGCGGACGGTGCCCGAGACGATGTCGCCGGCGCGGTCCTTGAACTCCTCGTAAATCATTTCCTTCTCGGCCTGACGCAAGCGCTGCATCATTGTTTGCTTTGCGGTTTGCACCGCGATGCGACCGAAGTCTTTCGGAGTGATGTTGAACTCCACCTGCTCGCCGATGGCGGCGGAGGGGTTTTTCTTGAGAGCGGTTGAGAGGGGGACTTCGTTGAATTTGTCCACATAATCCTCATCGGCCACGACGCTGAGTGAGGCAAAGATGCGGGTCTCACCTTTGCGGGTGTTCACATCGGCGCGGATGTTTTCGATCGCATCGGCACCAGGAACCATTTTGCGATAGGCGGAAATGAAGGCGAATTCCAAGGCGGCGACGACCTTGTCGCGGTCGATGCCTTTTTCCTTTTCGTAGTATTCGATGAGGGCGACGATATCGTTGGTCATGGCGGGCGTTGTGTGCGATCGCTGCTTCTGATGTCCGTAGACGCAAAAGAGTGGGTACGAGACCCACTCCTTTCTTTCGTCAGAAGCTGTGGGGGCGACAATTACGCCCTGTGAGACGGGCTTGCAAGCTCAAAGTCCCGCATTGGAGCCTGATTGCGCCGCCATTTCGCGGGTTTTGATCTCGTCGATGGCCCATTGCGCGTGCTCGGCAATGAGCGGGTGTGGGTCAGCCGCGGCTTCTTGGAGCGCAGGCAGGTCATCGCTGCTGCCGGTATTGCCGAGGGCGACGCAGACATTGCGGAGAAAGGCTGGGCGCTTGATGCGCTTGATGGGGGACTTGGCGAAGAGCGCGCGGAAGGACTCATCGGTGAGGCTCAGGAAGTCACGCAGTCGCATCGAAAAGACCGAATCGCGGGCGTGGAATGAGGCCTCGTTCGAAATTTTTGCAAAACGGTTCCATGGGCAGGCTTGGAGGCAATCGTCGCAGCCGTAGATGCGATCGCCAATCGCGCGGCGAAATTCTTCGGGGATGGCACCCTTGTTTTCGATGGTCAGATACGAAACGCAGCGACGGGCATCGAGTTGACGCGGCGCGGTGATGGCTTGGGTCGGGCAGGCGGTCATGCATCGCGTGCAGGATCCGCAGTGGTCGCGCAGCGGTGGGTCGGGCGTGAGCTCGAGTGTCGTGAGAATGTCGGCGAGGAAAAACCAGGTGCCGAGTTGGCGATGGATTTGCATCGTCGACTTGCCATTCCATCCGAGTCCGGCATCGCTGGCAAAATCGCGTTCGAGAACAGGCCCGGTGTCGACATAGAATTTTTGCAAGCCACCAAGCGTCTGCAATTTTTGATCAAGCTCCCTGAGTTTTTTTTCGATCAAGTCGTGGTAATCATGATTCCATGCGTAGCGGGCGATGCGGTAGCCGCCGGAATGATTTTCGGCAAAGGGGGATGACCCGGGAAAATAATTGAGCGCGAGGCAGATCACCGTGCGGCAGTTGGGCAGAACTTCACGCGGATCGCAGCGACGCTGCGGGTTGCGCTCGAGCCAGGCCATCTCGCCGTGTTTGCCTTGATTGATCCAATCGAGAAACTCCCTTGCATGACTTGCCTCAGCGGCCTTGGCAAAGCGGCAATCGTCGAAGCCCGCCTCGAAGGCCCATTGTTTCACCTGTGCCTCGTGCGAGGTCATGCCTGCTTGGTGAAAAAGTAACGGGCGCATTCGAGGATGCCGGTGGCGAGCTCGCTGAAATCGAGGCCCGAGGTATCGAGTTTCAGGTGGGCGACTTCTTCGTAGAGCGGATAGCGCTGATCCATGAGGAGTTGGATTTTTGCGGCAGGGTCTTCGGTTTGAAGCAGCGGGCGATTGCGGTTCTTTGAGGTGCGTTCGAGGATCACTTCGATCGGCGCGCAGAGCCACACGACATATCCCAGTTGTTTGAGCAAAGTGCGGTTTTCTTCGCTGCCGACGATGCCACCGCCGGTGGAAATGATGCGTCGCTCGCTGCCTGCTTGCGCGGTGATTTCCTTAAGCAGGGATGTTTCCATTTCGCGAAAAGCAGCTTCGCCTGCTTCTGCGAAGATTGCGGGAATGCTCTTGCCGGCACGTTCTTCGATCACTTGATCCATGTCGACCAGCGGGTAGCCAAGGCGTTGATGGAGCTCGCGACCGACCGTGGTTTTTCCGCAGCCCATGAAGCCGACCAGCACGATGTTTTTCGGCGTTGCTGTGGATTCGTTCATGGATCAACGCTAGCGATGCCCGTTCGCGAGGGAAACCCAAAATAGGTGTTCGCAATCCGACGGTGTCTGTGGCAAGACCGCGCCATGCCCGAGACGCGCATCATCCAAGCCACCGACGATGACATGAAGGATGCTATCCGCGAGGCCTCTTCGCTGTTGCGCGCGGGCGAGATCGCGGCCTTGCCGACTGAGACGGTGTACGGCTTGGCGGCGGATGCGTTCAATGCGGATGCCGTGGCCAAGGTCTTCGCTGCGAAAGAGCGTCCTTCGTTTGATCCATTGATTGTTCACATTGCCTCGCGTGGTGATTTGAAGCGGGTGGCGTTGATGCCGGAGGAAATCGCGGAAGATGTTAGCCGTCTCACCGAAGCATTTTGGCCGGGGCCGCTGACTTTGATTTTACCCAAGCACCCTGATGTGCCGGATCTTGTGACGAGTGGTTTGCCAACTGTGGCGGTACGGCAAAGCGCTCATCCAGTTTTTCGTGCGATCAACAAAGAGCTGGGTCAACCTATTGCGGCGCCAAGTGCGAATCGCTTTGGCCGAATTTCGCCAACCTCTGCATCGGCGGTGATGAAGGAATTGGAGGGGAGGATTCCTTTGATCGTTGATGGTGGTGCCTGCACCGAAGGGCTAGAGAGCACGATCATTTCCATCGAGCCTCGCGAGGGCAAAAAGCCAGTGCTGCGTTTGCATCGCGCGGGTCCGGTGACCAAGGAGCAACTGCAGGCCTTTGGCAAAGTTGAGAAGCTCAAGGAAAAGCCGGGTGATGCGCCGCATGCGCCGGGTCAGTTGCCGAGTCACTACGCGCCGCACACGCCTTTGATCTTGCTATCCGATCCGCGTGATTTTCGACCCGAACCGGGCAAGCGATATGGGTTGATGAGCTATCGTGGTGAAGATGATGGACGCTATGTGAATCTGCATCCGTGGGAACGAATCGAGTCATTGAGTCCTGGCAGCGGCAAGCTCGCCGAGGCGGCGATTCGTTTATTTTATGTCATGCGCAGTCTCGATGAGGCAGGGCTTGATGCGATTGTTGCCGAGCCGGTCAGCGAGACAGGACTTGGGGTGGCGATCATGGATCGCTTGCGTCGCGCATCGGTGAGAGAGTGAGTTTTTTTCAATCGCAAAGCCGTTCGTTCCAAGTGTCTTGCAGGGCGGATTGCAGCTGCAGATGAGCGTAGTGAAGTCGTGAGCGGATGGTGCCCTCGGAGGTGTTGAGCTTGCGCGCGATTTCGCCGTGGGACATGCCCTGAACATCGAACATTGTGACAACGCGGCGATGGGCGTCGGTGAGTTTTTTGATGGCTTCGTTCAGTCGGATGCGAAGTTCGCGGATGATCGTCTGGCGTTCAGGATTCACGCGGTGGCTTGGATCAACGAGCGCAGGGTCGCTGCCGTCTGCCACGATTTCGTGAAGGCAGATGCCTGATCGGCGTTTTCGTTTGCGCAGGAAATTGAGCGTTTGGTTCACTGCGATTTGGTGGATCCATGTGTGAAAGCTCGAGTGGCCGCGAAAGCTGCGGATCGAGCGAAATGCGCGCGAGTAGACTTCCTGCAAAATGTCGTGGCTGTCCTCGTGGTGCGAGGTCATGTGATGAACGAGACCATAAAGGCGCGAGTGATGTTTTTCGATGAGTGAGTCGAAGGCGCGGGTGTCGCCGTTTTGAGCTTGTTCGACAAGATTGTGATCGGGGTCGTTGATGATGTGGTGCATTGCAATCGGGTAGGATTGCGATTGTGGCAAAGAAGCGGGTCATCGTGACCTACGCGGAAGCGTGGAGAATTCGGTCTTGGCCTCGGGGCTTCGTGTGTGTTTGGGTCGTCGCGCGCATCATGGCCAAGCACATCGCCAACTCCGATTATGAGGACAACGACAGCGACCCGATCCGACTCTCACCGGGCGATGAGGTAAGCGTCGGCGCGGCGGACCGCACCTGGCCTGGCTGGGTTTGGGCGAGTGACGCGGCGGGGAACGACGGCTACATTCCCGAGGAAATTCTCAAGCCGCTCGGCGACGGACGTTTTTCGGCATTGGAGTCTTTTGATCCCACGGTGTTGAAAATTCGCCGTGGCGACGTCTTGGAATCGCTGCGCCAGATCCATGGCTGGCATTGGTGCCGCAACGAGAGTGGCGCTGAAGGCTGGGTGGCGGGCTATTTGATGCGGCCGGCTTGAAACGGTCAAATTTCGCCGATTTTGGCGGATTTTCCTTGCCAGCGACTGGGCCCGACCCTATCACGCGCGTCCCTTTTGCGCCGCACATCAACCAAAGAAGACCAGAGGGAACATCCCATGCGGCGGGTCTTCGAGAATCGCCCGACCTGATTCAAGGCGGGAAACCAAACATCACATGATCAACGAACTCATCAACGACATGGTGGACGCCGGCGTCCACTACGGGCACCAGACGAAAAAGTGGAATCCACGCATGAAGCCCTTCCTCATGAAGGACAAGGGCGGCATCTACATCATCAACCTCGAGAAAACCGTCCAGCAACTCGACAAGGCCGCGGCATTCCTCTCCGACCTTACCGGCAAGGGCAAAAAAGTTCTCTTCGTTGGCTGCAAACGCCAGGCGCAAGACGCGATCCGCGAAGCGGCCGAGGCAACTGGCCAATACTACGTCAACCACCGCTGGCTCGGCGGCATGCTCACCAACAGCACGACCGTGCGCAAGTCGGTGGAGCGCCTCAAGTATCTTGAAAACATCGAGAAGCAGCCTGAATTCAAGGCGATGTCGAAGAAGGAACTCGCGGCTCTCGGGCGTGAGCGTGAGAAGCTTCTGCGCAACCTCCGTGGCGTGCGCGACATGGACAAGAAACCCGATGCCGTGGTGATCGTCGACTCCGCTCGCGAGACCATCGCTGTGGCAGAGGCCCGCCGCCTTGGGATCCCGATCGTCGCTTTGGTCGACACCAACGCTGATCCGGCGCTCGTCCAATACCCGATTCCGGGCAATGACGACGCGATCCGCTCGATCCGCATCATTCTCCAAAACCTTGTCGATGCCATCGTGACCGCCCGCAAGGGATGAGCCATGCTGATTCGCAAAACCGCTAATAAATTTCACACATGATTACTGCTGCAATTGTCAAAGAACTCCGCGACAAGACCAACGCTGGCATGATGGACTGCAAAAAGGTCCTCACCGAAACCAACGGCGATCTTGAAGCCTCCATCAAACTGCTCCGCGAGCGCGGCATCGCCAAGGCTGGTGCCAAGGCCGACCGCGCCGCCAATGAGGGCATCATCACCGCCCGTGTTGCTGCGAATGGCGCTTCGGGCATCTTGCTCGAGGTCAACTGCGAGACCGACTTCGTTTCGAAGAACGAAAACTTCCAGGCATTCGTCAACCAGATCGCCGACGCGCTCGAGTCCGCCAACGCGGCCGATCACGCTGGGGCACTGGCTGTCTCGATGGGTGGATACAGCATCGAGGACAGCGTGAAGGCCAAGGTTGTGGAAGTCGGTGAGAACCTTCAGTTCCGCAAGTACGTGCGTTTTGATGCCGCCGCTGGTGGCGTGATTTCCTATTACATCCACCCTCCCGGCAAGGTGGGCGTGCTTATCGAAGTCGGCACCACCAAGCCCGAGTCGGCCAAGAGCGATGCCTTCCGCGACATGGTCAAGGACCTCACCTTGCACATCGCCGCCTGCGCACCGAAGGGACTTTCGCGCAACGACATCCCTGAATCGGTGGTCGAAGCCGAGAAGGAAATCTTCCGCGCGCGTCTCGCCGACAGCGGCAAGCCAGCCAATATCATCGAAAACATTCTCAAGGGTCAGATCGGCAAGTTCTACGCCGAGAACTGCTTCCTTGAGCAGGCCTTCGTGAAGGACGACAAGGTCACCGTCACGCAATTCCTCGAAGCCAAGGGCAAGGAGCTCGGCGATACCTTCACGGTGACCCGCTTCGTGCGCTTCGGTCTCGGTGAATAAGCCTTAAGGATTTAACAAAACGCCCGACTCCATCACGGGGTCGGGCGTTTTTTTATTTCTGAAATGGTGAGCGATCAGATCGTCATCGCATGGAATCCGCCGTCGACGATCATTTCGGTGCCTGTGATGAAGGAGCCGGCCTTGGACGAGGCGAGCAGGAGGGTGGCGCCGATGAGTTCCTCGGCATTGCCGAAGCGCGAGGCCGGGGTTTGGCGCAGGATGTCGAGAACGCGGGACTCGTCGAGCACCTTGCGGTTTTGTTCGGCAGGAAAGAAACCGGGCACGAGGGTGTTGACGCGGATGTCCTTGTCGGCCCACTCGCGGGCGAGGTTGCGGGTGAGGTTGTGCACGGCGGCTTTCGAGGCCGAGTAGGTGAAGACGCGCGAGAGCGGATTGAGGCCGGAGATCGAGCCGAGGTTGATGATCGATGCCGGCTGGGTTTGATCGAGAAAATAGCGTCCAAAGACCTGGCAGGCACGAAAGATGGCGGTGAGGTTGGTGTCGATGATGCGTTGGTACTCGTCCTCGGGGATGTCGAGAAACGGAGTGGGGGAATTGGTGCCCGCACCGTTGATGAGAATGTCGACCTTGCCCGAGCGCTCGAGAACCGTGTCGAGCAGGTGGTGAAGCGAGTCGCGCGAGGTGACATCGACGGGCACGAAATAACCCTCACCGCCGAACGCTTGGATTTCAGCAAGGCGTTTCTCGGCTTTCTCGGGAATGCGACCACCAAGCACCACTTCCGCACCAGCGTGGGCCAAGCCGACCGCCATGGTTCCGCAAAGTTCTCCAGTGCCACCAATGATGACAGCGGTTTTGCCACTAAGCCCGAAAAGATCCTTGAGGTATGATGCAGTCTGCATGACTCCAATTTCTTTCAGAAATACGCCTGATGCCAAGCATGGAAAAAGGCATCGTGTGGCGCAAACGGATCAAGCAACCCAAACTGGATCCAAACCTAAAAATTGCCCCACTCAACAGACTAGGGCGCATAACCGAAAGTGGAGCGTAGCGGATTCGAACCGCTGACCCCTTGCATGCCATGCAAGTGCTCTACCAACTGAGCTAACGCCCCTCTCGGGTGGACGCGAGGTGTAAGGTCACGGCGGCTTGCGAGCAAGAGGATTTTCGGGAATTTTTCGCACTAGGGCTGGATCTCAAGAGTGGATTGGTTTGGCGCTTGATTGGTGGTCCTTGGCGAGCGCATCGTGAACGGGCGAGATGAAGGAAGCCTTGGAAGAGCTCGAGTTGTGGGGGGCGGATGTCATTTTTGGCAGGGCCCGCGGCTTGCGTGCTTTTTTGGCGCGCATGGTTCTGCGGGTCTTGTCGTGGGTCTTCCGAGTTTTGGTGCAGTTGCGCTTGTGGCGCTATCGCAGCGGGTGGAAAAGGCAGGGATATCTTGGATGCAAGGTGGTGGCGATCGGCAACATCACGGTGGGTGGTACTGGCAAGACGCCGGTGGTCGAGTTGTTGGCCAAGTCGTTGCGGGATCGCGGACGCAAGGTTGCGATTCTGTCACGCGGCTATAAAAGTCATCGTCTCGATCGTCCGCAGCGCTGGCAGAATGCGAAGGGTGGTCATGTGCCACTGGAGCAAATGCCAAAGGTTGTATCGACGGGGACTTCCTTGCTGCTCGATTCCAAATACGCGGGCGACGAGCCATTCATGCTGGCGCGCAATTTGGATGGAGTGGCGGTGTTGGTTGATCGCAACCGCGTGAAGAGCGGGCGATTTGCGATTGATCATTTGGGAGTAGATCTCCTCTTGCTCGATGACGGCATGCAGTATCTCGATCTCGCTCATGGCCTAGATGTGGTGCTGGTCGATTCAAGCGCGCCCTTCGGCACAGGTGCGATGTTGCCGCGCGGCACGCTGCGCGAACCGCCGCGCAATCTTGAGCGTGCGGGATTCATCTTGCTGACCAAATGCGACGGCAGGTCGAATGAAAAACTCATCGCCGAGATTCGTCGATGGAACCGCACGGCGGAGATCATTGAGTGCGCGCACGGGCCGATTCATTTGGAAAATGTGTTCACGCGGGAGCGTCAGCCACTTGAATTTTTGCAAGACAAGTGGGTGGGAGCGATCAGCGCGATCGCGGTGCCCGAGGCTTTTGAGAAGTCGCTGGCGAAACTGGGCGCACGGGTGGAGATACGCCGGCGTTTTTCGGATCACCACCGCTTCACGCGCAAGGATGTCGAGCGTTTCATGCAGCGCTGCGTCGAGCGCGACATGGAGATGATCGTGACGACGGAGAAAGACGCGGTAAGATTTCCGCGACCGAACTCGATCGATGTGCCAGTTTACTTTTTGCGCATCGAGGTGGAGATCTTGAAAGGTCAGGCCGCGTGGGATGATCTCATTTATCGCCTCTGCAATCCGCTGCCCGCTTTGGACCCCGTGCTGCGTCATCGCGAGGCATTCGCGAAGTGATGGATTTTAGGCGTTAAGCCTTGCTTCGAGTTGCGCTGACCACAGCGTAGTGACGATGCTTTCCTGCGCGCTTTCCATGCGCTGGCGTTCGTTAGTTTCCGCATCTTCATGCCCCGCTAGGTGCAAGAGACCATGAACGAGGTAGCGAAGGATTTCTCTGGCGAGTGGTTCGGCGTAATCGGCGGCTTGACGAAGAGCGACCTCGGCGCCGATGACGATTTCTCCGTGATGGAAGGTGATCACATCGGTTGGTCCCTCGATTTTCATGAAATCGCGGTGGACCTGATCGCTGGTGGCGTCATCAACGAGCGCAACCTCAAGCGTGGCGAGATGGGAGAGCGGTGAGTCATCCTCGGCTGCGTGTTGCAGAGCGAGTTGTGCGGCTTCATGCGCGACATCCTCAAGCGCGGTGAGCCAGTGCTCAGGGATCTCGACGGCTTCCTGGTGGTTTCCGATGATGACCTCGAGTGTCATGAAAGTTTTTCGCGGGTGGTTTTGCGGCGTTTGGACTCCGATACGGCCCGCGATGTGCGCGCGCTTTCGCGATCGGGTTTCGCGCGGTTGGCGGCGGATGAGGGAGCATCATCGCCTTTCGGATAATCGATGCGGCTGTGAAGCATGCTGCGCAGGGTCGAGGTGAAGCTTTCCTTGATGGCAACAATTTCCTGGAAGGTGAGTGGGCACTGATCGAGTTGATTGTCTTCGATTTTTGCGCGGACAATGTCGTCGATGAGCGTGCGGATGCGCGCCGGGGTGGGCTTGACGAGTGTTCGCGAGGCACTTTCGACCGAGTCGGCGATGCAGATGATGCCGCTTTCGCGGGTGGTCGGACGGTCGCCGGGATAGCGGAAATTCTTTTCGTCGATCGTGACAAGGTCCTCGGGGTTTTCGATTTTGCGATCGATCTTTTCGAGTTCGAGTTTCTTTTGACTGCGGGCCTTGTGATAAAAATAACTCACAATCGATCCCGCGTGGTGTTCCTTGATCACATCGGTGATGCGCGGGTTGAGCTTGTGTTTGACGGCCATGTCGACGCCATCTTTCACATGGGCGATGATGATCAAGGCGCTCATCGTCGGCGTGAGCGAGTCGTGTGGGTTTTCGGTGCCCTCGTGTTGGTTTTCGATGAAGTACGAGGGTTTGGCGAGTTTGCCGACATCGTGAAAGTACGAGCAAACGCGGCTGAGCGGAGCATTGGCGCCGATGCTTTCCGCGGCGGCTTCGGCCAGGGCGGCGACCACTAGGCTGTGGTGGAAGGTGCCGGGTGCTTCGAGCTGCATTTGGCGAAGCAACTTGTGGTTGAGGTCGCTGAGTTCGAGCCAACTGATGTCGGTGGTGAGCGTGAAAAGGTCTTCGAAAAGCGGTAGCATTCCATTGATGAGCATCGCGGAGAAGAGAGCGGTGCCGAGGGCGGTCGCAATGCCGATGCCAAAAATTTGCATGTGACTGATGGCGTCGGGTCCGAAACAGGACGCGACATCGAGTCGGCCCAGCAAGAGACCGAGTCCGACCGTGACGGCTCCGACATTGAAGCCGATTTGCATGAGCTGCGCGCGTTTGCGAACTCGGTTGGCCATGAGCACGCTGGTGATGCCCGCCACGAGGCTGAGAATCATGTAAGCGAGCGCCTCACTTTGAGTTGTGAAAAGGCAACCGATGAGCGTGACAAATACCGCCGAGAAGGCACCGACCGAGCGTCCGAGCAAGATGCCGTGCAGCATCGGCGCGAGGGCGAAGGGGATGGCAAAAAGGTGAAGTTCGTTTGGGATGAATCCCGATGAGGCAAGACCCATGATCAGCCGCACCACCGCGAGGTGACCGATGAGCCCGCCAAAAACGAGCAGCACGCGGCTGTTGCAGTTGCAGGCGGTTTGCAGGCTCACCTGGAACATGACGACCGCGGCAAAGGCGATGACCGCTCCATAGAGCGCGCCCAAACTTGGGGTTTTGGCAAAGGCCGAGGCAGGTGCGGCGTTGTAGACCATCACCGCCGAGATCAGGGCGAACGCTACAAACAGCGACCAACGAATCCAGAGGCTTTGCTGGAGAATTTCGAGGAGGGGGTTGCCCGTGTGAATCCGTCTTTTTCGGCCGGACGACAGCCCCTGTTGGGCCAATCGCCAGCGCTTGATAGCATCCAGGTATCGCACTGCGGTGAAACGGTCGGTTTTTCTTTCGCGGGCACCCTTGGGGGTGGGCGGGAGGGAGATCATAAAACCAGTCGCAGAGACTTGGCAAGAACGCAAAAAGAAGGGGATTTAAATCACAAGCGATTGAAAATCAGTCATTTAAATATCCGCTCAAGGCCTCGCGCAGGCTGTGGCGGGCCCGAAAGAGCTGACTTTTCACCGCGGACACCGACAGATCCAGTACCTCGGCGATTTCTTCGTAGGAGAGTCCATCGTAGCGACGGAGGACGACCGCTAGGCGTTGGGTTTCGGGTAGGGAGGCGATGGCTTGGTCGACCGCCTTGCGGAGTTCGGCTTCGAGCAAGGTGGCGTCGGGCTGGCGGTGAGCGACATCGCTCGGTTCGTGGTGGCTGCCGCTTGCGTCATCAGTGACGAGCGGGACTTCCTTTTTGCGGCTGCGGCGGCGGGATTCGTTGAAGACCAGGTTGCGGGTGATGGTGAAAAGGTAGGTCGTGAATTTCGCATCGGGACGATACTGCTTGGCATGCTGCCAGACGCGCAAAAAAACCTGCTGCGCGATGTCCTCCGCGTCAGTCGGGCTACCCAGCATTTTGGCCACGGTGCCGACGACCGCATCCTGATGCCGCAGGACTAGCGCGCGAAAGGCGGACTCATCTCCGCCGGCGATCTGTTTCATCAGCGCAAAGTCCTCCGCCGCATCATCGTCGGGTTGCTTCGTTGCGCTTGGGTCCATGGTCGGGGCTGATCAAATGCGATGGTCAGAATGGCGAGGTCTGATGAGGATTCAACTTCATTCGGGCGGTGAAGTTGCGCGGGGATGCGGAGGAAATTCCGATCAGACGTCGAGTCGATGATTTTTCCGAAACCGCTCTTGTCCGAATGAGTTCCGTTGTTGTACCTTTGCCCAACCTCATATCAGCGTGCTCGAAAATTCATCCGACGGCCATGTTTTAGGCATTCTTCCCGCGCGTTGGGGATCCACTCGGTTCCCCGGCAAGCCCCTCCATCTCATCGTCGGAAAACCTCTGATCCAGCATGTCTGGGAGCGTTGTTGCCAATGCGAGCGGCTCGACGCGGTGCTGGTGGCCACCGATGACGAACGAATTTTCGATGCCGTGCATGCCTTTGGCGGCAAAGCGGTGATGACTTCGCCGGATCATCCTACGGGTACCGATCGCATTGCCGAGGCGGTCAAGTCCGTGCCGCAGGCGAGTCACATCATCAACATCCAAGGCGACGAACCTCTGATCGACCCCAGCCTGATCGATGAATTGGCGCGTGCGATGCAGGCGGACGCATCACTCGACATGGCCACGGCGGCTAATCCGCTCGATCCAACCGACCCGGCGGTGGCCGACCCGAATGTGGTGAAAGTCGTGACCGCGCTGGATGGTCGCGCGCTGTATTTTTCGCGCTCGCCACTGCCGTATTTTCGCAACGCGGTGCCGGGTCTTGTGGTTTTGCGTCACAAGGGCATTTACGCTTACAGTCGATCGTTTCTTGAGCGCTTTGTCACATGGCCGCCATCGCCTCTTGAACAGGCCGAGTCCCTTGAGCAACTTCGCGCTTTGGAAAACGGCGCGTCGATCAAGGTGCTTCAGACCCACGACACCTCTCCCGGCGTGGATACCCCTAAGCAGGCGGCAGAAATCGAACGAATCCTTTCAAAACCCGCTCACTGATCCATTACCACCTCACACTTTATGAAATACATTTTTGTCACCGGCGGCGTTGTTTCCTCACTCGGCAAAGGCCTTGCCGCAGCATCCATCGGCACGCTGCTCGAGCACCGCGGGCTCAAGGTGCTGATGCAAAAATTCGACCCCTATCTCAATGTCGACCCCGGCACCATGTCGCCCTACCAGCATGGTGAGGTCTATGTGCTCGACGATGGCGCGGAGACCGACCTCGATCTCGGTCACTACGAGCGTTTCACTTCAGGCGTTTTGTCGCGGATGAACAACCTGACCTCGGGTCAGGTCTTTGATTCGGTTATCAAAAAAGAGCGGCGTGGAGAATACCTCGGCAAGACCGTGCAATTCATTCCGCATGTGACGGATGAGATCAAAGCGCGCATTCATGAAGTGACGGAGAAGAATCCCGATGTCGATGTGCTCATCACCGAAATCGGCGGCACGGTGGGCGACATGGAGGGTTTGCTTTTCCTCGAAGCCTTGAGGCAGTACGCGCTCGAGGTCGGAAAGGAAAATGTCTGCTTCATCCATGTCACGCTACTACCCTACATCAAGGCGGCGGGCGAGGCGAAGACCAAGCCGACCCAGCAGTCGGTCGCGAAGCTGCGCGAGATCGGCATTCAGCCCGATATCATCATTTGCCGCACCGAGACGGATCTCGATGAAGACAATCGCCGCAAGATCGCGATGTTCTGCAATGTGGAGCGCAAAAACGTCGTCGCTTTCCGCGATGTCGACCACTCGATTTATGAGTGTCCGCTCGACCTTCGTCGCGACAAGATCGACCGCTTGGTGGTCGATAAGATCGGGCTTGGTCATACGCCATCACCAGCACTTGAGAGCTGGGAGCGCTTTGTCCAACGGGTGATCCACCCAAGGCACAAGGTCACCATCGCGGTCGCGGGCAAATACATCGAACTGCAGGACGCTTACAAATCAATCTATGAGTCGCTAATCCATGCCGGCGCGCATCATGACACCAAGGTGCATGTCGTGCGGGTCGACACTGAGGAGATCGAGGACAAGGGTGCGCGTGAGGTGATCGGTTTGGTCGACGGCATTCTCGTGCCGGGCGGATTCGGCGATCGCGGCACCGAAGGGAAAATCCTTGCGGCGAAGTACGCGCGCGAGAATCGCATTCCATACTTCGGCATTTGCCTCGGCATGCAAATCGCCACTATCGAGTTTGCGCGCAATGTCTGCGGACTCAAGGGGGCGAACTCCACCGAGTTCGATAAGGCCACGCCGCATCCTGTGATCTGCCTTCAGGAAGAACAGAAGGGGGTGGAGGACATGGGCGCGACGATGCGTCTCGGCGCCTCGGAGGCGATTCTCTTTGCGGGAACTCGCGCGGCACAGCTATACGGCAATGCCGAACGCATTCAGGAGCGCCATCGCCACCGTTACGAATTCAATTCGGACTACCAAGAGCGCCTGCAGGAAAAAGGATTGGTCATTTCATCAGTCTCCGCCGACGAAGGCCTCGTTGAAATCGTCGAGCTACCCGATCATCCGTTTTACATCGGTGCGCAGTTCCACCCGGAGTTCCAATCGAAGCCGAATCATCCGCATCCGCTTTTCTCCGGCTTTGTCGCCGCCGCGCTTGAGCACTCGCAACGCGAGGCGTAATCACTTGATATGGTGAGTATCAGGCGCTTTGCTGACTCTGACGCCTCTGCGGCTTCGGGCTCTCTGCAACTTTTGAAAACGCCCCGGGTTCGTGACGATAGCTCGATTTTTTGTTGGCGGCCAAAATCTCTTCGGCTCGCTTGAGAATCGATTGACGACAAAAATCCTCCAGACTTTCGGATTTCACGATGCGGCTGGCGCGATCGACTTTGCTGAATTGATCGTGCGACTGGAAGAGCATGCGCCATGGCGACTCTTCAGGATCATGCGAGCGCAATTTGATCTCTTCGCGCTTGATGGCTTCCGAGGCATGACGCAAAAATTCTGGCGTATATTTTCCTTTGGGTCCGAGATACTGGCGTATGGTGTTTTCGCTGTAACCGGTTTGCTCGGAGAGCCATCTTCGGTCGCGCCCGACGCCCGCCAATCGCCGTTTCAAATGCTCAAAGGGAATCACCCTCAAATCATAATCAAGGCTCCTTACTCAAAGAATGAAAATTTGATAGACAATCCATAGACAAATGGTAGACGCCGAATATCTTCATCTTGCATGCGAGATACGCAAAAATCTGATTTTCCTTTTGAAGGCCCGTTTCCTTTGGAATTCGGGGGATTTAAACTAGAAAAAGAGGATTTGAAGCTGATATGTGATCTCGCGAAGGATCAGGGACGGGATTCGCGCGAGTACCTCGAGAGCCTCATCGACTGGATGCGCACAAAGGGCTATGGGCCGAAAAATTAGACTAGGAATAGAACGTTTATCTAAACAAAGCCTACAATCTTTGCCTACCGATTGAGTTAATTCGGGTAATTCATGCGGCTCGATGCGCGGTTTGGCATCAAGGATGCACCTTGCCCCCTTTGTCCAGCCAGTCGATCAATGGATAAACATTGAGGTTGAGCTGTTTGATCAAGCGAAGGTAGTCTGGATATTCCTCGAAGTAGGCGGTCCAGATGCCCTTGTTCGAAACCGTGTTCAAGGGATCGGGTCTCTTGCTCTTGATGTCGTTGTCCTGATACCTGAAGTAATGCCAGCCCACGCAATTTTTTGACTCAAGCAGGCCGATGCAGAAGTTCTGATAAAACAGCCCGCGGTCTTTTTGGGTTTTTACCAACCATCCTGCGCCGCTGTCGTTGGGAAATCCTGTGTCCGCGCCCTTGGAGTAGAATTCGGTGATGATGAACGGTTTGCCCGACCACTTGGTCCAGTTGTCGAGTTGCTCGCGATCGGGTGTCCACGAGTTGTAGTGGTTGATCGATATGACATCCAGATGTCTCCCGGCTGCTTGGAACGCGACCTTGCTGTACTTCACGCGGCCGTGAAAGCGGCAGCCGAGGTAGAGGTGGTTCGGGTCGTGGGTCTTGATGGCTTTTGAAACGATGGAGAAGTAGCGATCGGCCACGAGTTCGAGAAAGTCTTCTCGATCCTGATCATTGATGTCATTCAAGCTGGCCTTGGCGCCTTTGCGTTTTCGAAGCCATTTCCACGCTGCCTTGTGACCATGTTCTTCCTTCGGCAGACCAAGGAAATTTTCGAGGCACTCGTCGCGCAGCGGCATCTCATTGTCGGAGAAGTGACCCAGGAGCCATGGATCGTCCTTGGTCGCCGCCAATTTTTTCGCGTGCTCCATCGCGAATGTTTCAAACTCGGGATCGAAGACAAAAATCGCGTCGTTCGGGTAGCCTGTGTGGCCGGGCTTGCGATAAATGCCGCCGCGCTTTCTCCCGTAAGAGCTCATGAAGTTCCAGTTGGGGGAATAGGCCACGCGTTGGGTTGCCTTGCCTAGCAGTTCATCATCGGACCATGACCCGCTGCCGTTGAATCCGTTGGCCCGCATTTCGGCTGTCGTCACCTCGGCCCAACTTTCCTTGTTACCGTATTTTTTCTGGAAGGCCTCCTTGGCCTGATCGGACTTGATGGCAGGAAAGATCGAGCAAATCGCAAGATGGATGAAGCGGTAGCCTTCGGGGTCGACCAACCACCAGCGGTCTCGGATTTTTTTAGGGTAAAAGAACCCCTTGGCCTCGGTCTTCTGCGAGAGATCGCCACCATACTTGCTGAGCTTGATCGCATCGCTGCGCGGACTGAAACCCGCCGCGTGCTCAAGTGTTCGCGTTTCCATGGATGTCCATTCCTTGTCGCGCGGTTTGTGCTTCACATCGACCTTCAGTGGTACGGCAGCCAATGCTGTTGAGATTCCGACCGCCAATGTCAGCATCACACGCGCGCTCACCGGAAATCGGACGGCGCCGAATGGGAGTATCAATATTTGCCTATCGATCTTCACGGAGACACCGAAGCCTGCGGGAATCCGTTTCGATGTCGAGGGTCAAGTTATCGATCGATCAAGGCATTCAGTTTCGCAAAAACCTCAGCATGTTCCGCAGAAAGATCACGCGTTTCCTGCGGATCCTCATCGAGGTCATACAGCTTCGAATCCGATAGCTTCCACTTTCCCATGCGCACGGTCTGATCGCCAAAGAAAAGTGCCCGCTCTGGTATTCTTGAAACACCTTTCAGGCATTCCAGCGCATCGCATCCGTCGAGTTTAAGCCCCTGTGGTTTTTCTACACCCGCTACCGACAGCATCGTCGGAAAGAAGTCGATCATGTGCAAAATCTCTTTCGAAGTCGTTCCAGAAGCCAGATGTCCCGGCCACTGCGCAAGCATCGGAACACGAAGCCCGCCCTCGCGCGTGCTTTTTTTTCCACCAGAGAGGGGAGTGTTTGATCCACCATGCTCCGGATCCGCGCCATTGTCGGAAACAAAAACAATCATGGTGTTTTTCTCCATCTCATTTCTTTTTAGGCAGGCAAGGAGTTCGCCCACGCCGTCATCCATGCAACTCACCATCGCCGCATAGAGTTCGCGCATGGTGGGCTTGTTTTTGTCTTTGGCAAACTTACGGACATAAGGCTCTGGCGCCTGGAGCACACCTTTTCTCGCGTAATGAGGTGCGTTGTAGGCGAGGAATAGAAAGAAGGGTTGGTCCTTGTGCTGTTCCAGAAAGCCGATCGCCCGCTTGGTGAAGAGTTCGGTCGAATATCCTGGTGGAAATATCTCATGTTCGTTTTCGAAAAAATCATGTTTGCCCATCGGATTGCCGCGCTCTTTTTGCGCGTCGTCCCTGTGATTGAAAAAATCAATCTTGCCGCCACGGTGACCGTAAAAATCGTCGAATCCCTGGTTGTTAGGCAGCGAAGTGCCGGTGTACCCGAGATGCCATTTGCCAATCAATCCTGTGGCATAGCCCGATGACTTAAGGACTTCGGGAAGAGTGACAACGCTGGAGGACATTCCTCCTTTACCCATCAGCACCTTGGTCATGCCAACCGC
>JBMTCI010000003.1:0-16735 GCA_049430745.1 Luteolibacter sp.
GCCTTCGAGGAGAAATTTTACTTCACGCCTGGCGACAGCAACTGGCCGGTATGGAAAACAAAATTCGGCAAGCTCGGCGTGCTGATTTGTTGGGATCAATGGTACCCCGAAGCCGCGAGGCTCATGGCACTGGGCGGCGCGCAAGTGCTCATTTATCCGACCGCGATTGGTTGGTTGCCGGAGGAAAAACCATCGCTCGGCGACGCGCAACACTGCGCGTGGGAAACCGTGCAACGCGGTCACGCGGTCGCCAATGGTTGTTACCTTGCAGCGGTCAACCGCACCGGCACGCAGGACAACACTGAGTTCTGGGGCCGCTCGTTCATCGCCAATCCCTACGGCGAAATCGTCGCCAAGGCATCGACCGAACATGAGGAAATTTTGATGCACGAACTCGACTTCGATGCGGTCGAGGACTTCCGCCGCATCTGGCCCTTCTTCCGCGACCGCCGCATCGACGCCTACGGCGACCTCACCAAGCGCTGGCGCGAGTGATGCCGATATGGCCGCTCTTGAAGTTGCAATGCTAGCCATTCATGGACATGATGACCGGCATGATTCGCTCGATCTTTTTGTTTCTCGCCATCGCCTGCAGCGCCAGTGGCCAGACATATGCGCCGATCAATGATCGTCCACCGCAACTGACCCGCGAATTTCGCGGCGCATGGATCGCCACCGTGCACAACCTCGACTGGCCAAGCAAGGGCTCGAGCGCCGGCACGCAACAAGCCGAACTGCGCGGCATGCTCGACAAACTCGCGGCGCTGAAAATGAATGCAGTGATCTTCCAAGTGCGCCCTTCATCCGACGCGCTTTATCAATCCTCGCTCGAGCCATGGAGCCAATGGCTCACCGGCACGATGGGCCGCTCGCCGGGCTACGATCCCCTCGCCTTTTGCATCCGCGAGGCCCACGCGCGCGGCATCGAGGTGCACGCATGGTTCAATCCTTTCCGCGCGCTTTGCAACAACTCGCATGCTGTCGCTGGCAATCATGTCTGCAAGGCCTCGCCACACATCACCAAACGTTATGGCAACATGACCTGGTGCGATCCCTCAAGCTCCGAGGCCCGCGCCCGCGCGCTCAATGCGATCATGGATGTCGTGCGCCGCTACGATGTCGACGGCATTCACCTCGATGATTATTTCTATCCCTATCCCGAAGGCGGAAAAACTTTCAACGACGGCAAATCTCCTTCCGAGCGCCGCGCCTACATCGACGGATTTGTGAGCAAACTTTACTCATCAGTCAAAAGCCAAAAATCATGGGTGCGTATCGGGATCAGCCCCTTCGGCATCTGGCGGCCCGGCGTGCCCAATGGCATCGAGGCGGGCATTGACAGCTTCGAGCACCTCGCGGGTGACTCGCGCAAGTGGCTCAAAAACGGTTGGGTCGATTACCTCGCGCCGCAGTTGTATTGGCGCATCTCGCCACAAAAACAAAGTTTCCCGCTCTTGCTTGAATGGTGGCGCGATCAGGGCAGTCGTCCGGTCTGGCCCGGCATCGCGACTGCTCGCATCCAATCATCCGAAGATCCCGGACGCCCGGCATCGGAAATCACGAACCAAATCGACCTCTCGCGCAAAATCGGCCGAGGCCCACAAGGTCACATTCATTGGAGCGCGAAAAGCCTCATTACCAACCGCGGCGGCATCGCCAGCAAACTTTCCAACAGTTACACGCAAGTCGCCGCTGTGCCCGCCATGCCATGGGTCAACAACAACGCGCCGGACGCTCCGGGTGTGAGCGCGCAAGTGAAAGGTGAAAGCACTCTCGTGCGCTGGGTTCCCGACAAGGCCACGGCCAAAATCGCCATCCAAACCCGCAATGGCGGCAACTGGCGCACGGCAAAAATCACCTCCGCCGGATCCAGTCAAATCTCCGTGCCACGCGCCGACGCCATCGCCATCACCGCCCTCGACCGCTACGGCAATGCGAGCGCACCGAAAGTGCTAGGACTGCGATAGATTTTTTCACCCCCACATTCTCTGAAAACCCACCCGAACATCCTGCTGCTCTGCGGCATTGCACCGGCATTCACTTGGTCGGCAATCGCGCCCTTCGATCGTCTCACCTGGTGGCTCGAAGTCGCGCCCGTGCTGATCGGTTTTGCCGCGCTCTTCATCGCGCAGTTCAAAGGCTGGCGTTTTTCAAACCTCGCGCTGTGGCTTATCGCGCTGCACATGCTGGTCCTCATCATTGGCGGACACCACACCTACGCGCGCGTGCCAATCGGCGATTGGTTCAGCACATGGTGCGGCTTCGAGCGCAATCACTACGACCGACTCGGACACTTAATGCAAGGGTTCGTCCCCGCCATCCTGCTGCGCGAAATTTTCCTGCGCAACGGGGTCTTCGCACGCAAGGGCTGGCTAGGATTTTGCGTGATCTCATTTTGTCTCGGCTTCAGCGCATTTTACGAACTCATCGAATGGGCCGCCGCGCTTCTCTCTGCCGAGGCGGCCGAATCATTTCTCGGCACCCAAGGCGACGGCTGGGACACGCAGTGGGACATGTTCCTCTGCGGCGTGGGCGCGGTATCGGCGCTAACGCTTCTTTCAAGGGCGCACGACCGATCGATGCATCAAATCAAGGGCTGAAGCGAAAAATCCTCCTTTCTCCGGCCTTGCATCGGCACGCATCCGCGATTTGACTAGCGGCCACCTCAATTTTTCGCCGTGAAATCCTCTGAAATTTACTCCGCTGCCGACCCATCCATCGTCAACCAAATGCTCGATTGGTTCCGCGCCAACGATCGCAACGTGTACAAGTCCGCGGTCGCCTCGCTTGCCGAAAAACGCAAATTGCGTCCGGTCTTCATCGAGAAAAAACCACTCGCCGAGCAATACGCGTGGATCCACAAAACTCTCAAGGTCAGTGCCTGCAACACCATCGGCGAGCACCTCATGCAAGCCTATCTCATGGCCGGTCAGCAATCGCTGCTCGCGATGTTCTGCGACGGCATGGGCATCCCGCACGATGGCAAAGGCTCTGTCGTTGGCGAGTTGCCGGATAAACTCGATGCCGAGCGTCTCAACTCGACCATCGACCGACTCGTTGAACTCTACGATCCGAAACTCCTCACGCTCTACCTCCGCTGCTTTAATCTCCAAGTCGACGGCGGTTGGACGGCACTCAGCGAGAAACTCGCATCCGATCCGAGGCTCGTGCTGGCTTGAGCAATTCGCTTTTCTGTCATCAAGCACATCAGGCCTTTCGCAGAAAGGTCTCAGCCCTGAGTGAGCGACTTCTTTTCTTGCGTCTCTTGAAACTGAAAACTTGAAACCATAAACTTTTTCCATGCCCAAGGTTTACATCAAGACCTACGGTTGTCAGATGAACGAGCGCGACTCGGAACAAGTCGCGCGCATGTTCGTCGAAGGGGGCTACACGGTCACGCCGACCGAAAAGGATGCGGACGCGGTGCTTATCAATACCTGCTCGGTTCGCGATCAGGCCGAGCAAAAGGCACTCGGGAAAATGGGCTCGATGATGCATGCAGGTCGCGACCGCCGGCATGTGGTCTATGGTTTCATGGGCTGCATGGCGCAGTCACGCGGCGAGGAACTCTTCAAGGCTGTGCCCAGCCTCGATGTGGTCGCCGGAACACAGAAGTACCACAAGGTTTTCGATTATGTGGACGGCATCCTCAAGCGTCGACTCGAGGCCCGCATGGATGACCCTTCGCTCTCGCTGCGCGGTGAAACGGTGTGCGACATCGAAGCCGAGGAGGGATCGCAAAATACCATTCGCGATCACATCCCCAAGGCCCGCGAGGCCTCGGCCTTTGTCTCGATCATGCAGGGCTGCAACATGCGCTGCTCGTTCTGCATCGTGCCCGACACGCGCGGACGGGAACGCGGAAGGCCTATCGACGAAATCGTCGGCGAAGTCTGCCAGCTCGCCGACCAAGGCGTGAAGGAAGTGACCCTGCTCGGCCAAATCGTCAACCTCTACGGCCGCACGGAATTTCCAATTCTTGGCGGCAAGTCGCCCTTCGTGCAGTTGCTCGAGGCGGTGCATGAAGTGGACGGCATTGAGCGCATCCGCTTCACCTCCCCTCACCCGATCGGCTACCGCGACGACCTCGTTGCTGCTTTCACTTACCTGCCAAAGCTCTGCTCGCACATCCACTTCCCGATGCAAAGCGGGTCTGACCGCATCCTCAAAGAGATGCGCCGACCCTACAAAAATGCCAAGTTTGTTGAGATCTGCGAAAAGATGAAGACCGCCAGACCGGGCATCGCCATCACGACCGACATCATCGTCGGATTCCCCGGCGAAACCGAAGAGGATTTCCTTGCTACGATGGAAACCGTAGAACGCCTGCAGTTCGACAACGCCTTCGTCTTTCGCTACTCCAAGCGCCGCAACACCCCTGCCGCTGAAATGGATGGCCAACTCTCCGAGGAGGAAAAGGAATCGCGCAATCAACGACTGCTCGATGTCGTCAACCGCATCGCCATCGCAAAAAACGCGGCGCTTGTCGGCACCACCCAGCAGATCCTTTGCGAAGGCCCGTCGAAGAACAATCCCGATCGCCTCTCGGGTCGCACCTCGCACAACAAGATCGTCATTTTCGAAGGAGACCCCAACCGCCACACCGGCCAAATCCTCGACATCCACATCGACGAATCCACCGGCTTCACGCTCTACGGCCACTTGCCGATCGCGATGTGACACGAATCGCTAGGCCCAGACCTTTTCAAGATCGCGTTTCTCAAGCGTTCTCCATTCGCCTTGAGCCAAATCGCCCAGCTCGAAGCTTCCGATCGCCGCACGGATCAGGCGCAAGGTCGGATAACCCACCGCCGCCGTCATGCGCCGCACCTGACGGTTTTTTCCTTCGGTCAGCCGCAGCTCGATCCATGAACTCGGGATCAATTTTCGAAACCGTATTGGTGGATTTCTCTCAGCCACTGTCGGTTCAGGGTCCATGATTTCGGCACCACACGGCAGCGTGCGGTAATTATGAATCGCAATCCCGCCCCGACGCAATCGCTGCATCGCCGACTCATCAGGCACACCTTCGACCTGCGCCCAGTAGCTGCGCTTGTGCGCCGCACTCGGATGTAGCAATCGATGGTTGAAACCGGCCTCATCTGAAAGCAAGAGCAGACCCTCGGAATCCATGTCCAATCGCCCAACCGGATACACATCCTTGGGAAAATCAAAATCCGCGAGAGTCCGCTGTCCCGGTTGATCCGGCGTGAACTGACACAACACGCCGTAGGGCTTATGGAAAGCGATGACCATCAAGGTGGAAAAAACCTGATCCGATTCTCGATGCAAGTGATATGTGTGGGAGACTTGCTCTCCTCACCTCATCATGCCGATTGCCTCATCCAGAGATGCGACGACGAGGTCAGCACCATGGCTTTCAAGTTGCTCGATGGTGAAGCTGCCCGTGGCCACTGCGAGGCAGCGAGCGCCGATGGCCTTGGCGCAGGCAATGTCCTTGGGCGTATCGCCGATGATCCATGTTTGATTTGCAGCAAAAGACCTTCCGGCATGAGCTTCGGCGCGTTGCAAGGCGATGGGGCCGAGCTTGTTGCGGTCGGCATGATCACAACCGTAGGCGCCAAAGGGAAAATATTCGGCCAAGCCGAAATGCCTCACCTTGATGCGCGCGCCTTGCGCCGTGTTGCCGGTCAACAAACCAAGTGTGGCATGCGCATTCGCAGACAAATGATCGACCAAGGGCAGAACCCCATCGATCACGCGTCCTGCAAATGCATTCTGCCCGAGATTGTCCGCAAGTCGCTCATGATAAACCGACAGGTAGTTTGCAAACGCATCCTCAGTGAACTCAACTCCGTAGTGACGGCATATCCCATCGACAATCCCGCGATCAGTTGCGCCCGCGAGATCGAGATCAGGCCCATCATCGCCAAAGACCTCACGCGTCGCCTGTTTCAATGCCGCCATGCCGGCACCGCCAGTATCTATCAGCGTGCCATCGATGTCGAAGAGGTACAGCATCGTCGACGCTCTCAAACAAACGAGATTTCAGGACTCAGCCTTGCCCGACTCCTCGAGTTTCACCGCATCGGCGGCTTCGACCTCGGGTGAATCATCCGGAACTTCGTCGTCAAAGTCATCCGCGGCATCGTCATCGTCGTGATCGTCTTCTTCCATGAGCTCGCCGTGGAAGAGATGGAACTTGCGCTTGCGCTGATGCGCTGGCAGCGGTGAAAGGATCATCGCGACTGCGCGACCGTTGAGACGCGGCGGCTGATCCACCTGCGCCATGGTCTTAAGGTCTTCGATGATGCGGTTGAGCACAACGAAACCGAGCTCCTTGTGCGCATTCTCGCGGCCCTTGAACTGCAGGACGAAGCGGCACTTGTGGTTGGTGTCGAGGAAACCTTCGGCGCGGCCAAGCTTGATGTTGTAATCGTGCTGACCCGTGCCGACGCGGAACTTCACTTCCTTCATGCGCGTCGCGCTCTTCGACTTTTGCTTTTTGAGCTTGGCCTGCTCGTACTTGAATTTGCCGTAGTCGATGATCTTGCACACCGGCGGATCCACCTGACCGGCGATTTCGACGAGGTCGAGCCCGAGCGACTGGGCCTTGGCAAGCGCCTCACGGGAGCTCATCACTCCAAGTTGTTGTCCGTCGGCCATGATGACGCGGACTTTGGGGGCGCGGATTCGGTCGTTGATCCGCGTCATGTCGCGGAAACGACCCCGGTTTTGGTCTCTTTGTGGCTTAGCGATGGCTTTGTCCTCCAGTGGGTGGATGCGGCGCCCGACTTTGAACGCGGACAAAGCCGCGGCAAATCCGAACGGAGAGGGTCGTGAAACGATGAACCGACTGCGAAATCATGAGATGCGTACAGCAGGCAGGGCGAGGCTTTCAAAGCCTTGGAGAGACAACATATGGTATCGTTTCAGGAAAATCATGGAGAATGCCCAAAGGCCGACGAGCGGCCCAAACGGGGATTACGCGCGAAAACTAGGCAACCCGAGGGGGTAATTCAAGGTTCTTTTTCGCTCTGACAGCATGTTGGGCATGCTCAGTTGGTGACCCGCATCGGCATGAGCACATAGAGGAAGGTCCCCTCGATGCGCAGAACGCCTGGGCTCATCTCGTCGATGAGGTCGAGGTAGACGTCATCACTGTCGAGCGCGCGGAGCGGAGCTTGGAGGAACTCGGGGTTGAACGCGATTTGCATCGGCGGACCCTGATAGATGACATCCATCGACTCTTGGGCTTCGCCGACATCCGGCGAGTTGGCAGTGACCTCAATGCGGTTTTCGCTGAAGACGAGCTTCACCGAATTTGCCTTGTCGGAGGAGAGCAGCGAAACACGGCGGACGGTTTCCAACAAGGCCTCGCGCGAAATGACCACGCGTTCGTTGCTGTCGCCCGGGATCACCTGACGGTAGTTCGGGTAGTTGCCGTCGATCAGTTTGCTGCACAGCAAAGTGTCGCCGATCACGAATGAAATCTGATTATCGTTGAGCTTGAGTATCAGATCGCCGTTCTCGCCGAGAAGGCGTTGCAATTCCTGAACCGCCTTCGACGGAATGATCACATCCGTTTCGTGCGAGGCTGGAAACTCAAGGTCGGAATCAACCATGGCCAAGCGACGACCATCGGTTGCCACCAGCGTCATCTTGCCATCGCGGAACGAGGTGAAAATCCCGTTGAGCACATAGCGGGTCTCATCGGTCGAAATCGCATAAGAGGTTTTTTTCAAGCCATCACGCAGGACATTTTGCGGAATGCGAAATTCCTTGGCGGATGAGAAGTCCGGCAAAGGTGGAAACTCGCCTTCGCCAAGACCGATGATCTTAAAGAACGACGGACCACTGCGAATCGACGCGTGGTTTTTTGCATCCACCGAAACTTCCACCTCACTTGCCGGCAACTCGCGAACGATGCTGACCAAGCGCTTGACTGGCAGCGTCGTCGCACCCTCCTTGTCGATCTCAGCTTCCACCGATCCCGTGATCCCGACATCAAGGTCGGTCGTGGTGAATTGCAGGCGTCCCCCGCGGGCGACGAGCAGGACATTGGAAAGGATCGGCAGCGTGGTGCGTGAGCTGACGACGTGCTGGACTTTTTGCAGACCTTCGAGAAACGCTTCCTTGGAAATACGGAATTTCATGTAATGGAACCAGGGTGGTTGACCAAGGGAGTTTCCGTTTTCGCCGGACCTTGGCAAGCCAATCTGTGCGTTTGGCGGAAGAATCTCCGCCGCGTGGCGGGGTCAGCGCTTGAGCCGCGATTCCAGTCGCTCGATGAGCTCCCGCATGCCGGGCTCGGCATCGACTTTTTCCACGACTTTTTTGCAGGCGTGGATGACGGTTCCGTGGTCCCGACCGCCAAAAGCTTCACCAATTTCAACGAGCGAGCCCTTGGTCAGCGAGCGACTCAGGTACATGGCGACCTGACGCGGAAAAGCGATGCTCGCCGGGCGACGGCGGCTGGTCATGTCGGCCAGGCGCACATCGAAGTGCTCGGCCACGGCTTTTTGGATCGCATCGATGCTCACTTGGCGGCTGGCCTCCTCGCGGATCAGGTCGCGCAGCAGGTGCTCGACCTTGTCGACAGTGAGTGCGTCGCCCGCCAGCGAAACATAGGTCGCTACGCGCATGAGCGCACCCTCGAGTCGGCGGACATTGGTGCGGATCTTTTCCGCGAGGAACGTGAGGATCGATTCGTCGACCTTGACCTTCCAGTCCTGCGATTTTTTGCGCAGGATCGCCAGACGCGTCTCAAGCTGCGGTGCCTGCATCTCGACGGTGAGCCCACACTCGAAGCGAGAAATGAGGCGCGGCTCGAGGTTTTTGATTTCGCAGGCCGGACGGTCGCAGGTCAGCACCACTTGATTGCGACCGTCGAGCAGGGTGTTGAAGGTGTGGAAAAATTCTTCCTGCGAGCGTTCCTTGCCAGCAAGGAATTGCACATCGTCGATGAGCAAGACATCAGTGCTGCGATAACGCCGGCGGAATTTTTCCAAGTCGCCGCGACGCACGGAGTCGATGAACTCGTTGGTGAATTTCTCGCAGGTCAGGTACACCACGCGCGAGGCTGGACGACGACGCAAAATTTCTTGGCCGATCGCCTGCATCAAGTGGGTCTTGCCGAGGCCAGGTCCGCCATAAATGAAAAGAGGGTTGTAACCGATGCCCGCCTTTTTCGCGACCGCCTCGCAAGCGGCATGCGCAAACTGACTGTTGGAACCGACGACGAAACTCGCGAATGTGTGGGCGGGATTCAGGCCCGAGATCTTGATTCGACGGTCGAGAGCCTCACCCTCTAGGGTCGGCATGCGGCCGGATCGGTGCGCAACCTGCTCGCCTATGGCCGCCGATACAGCCCCGACGGACTCCACCTTGGCGTCATTCACGACCACCTCGACTTCGCGGGCATCCGAAAATGCCTCCAAAACCGCCACCTGAACCTCGGGAAGGTAATTGGTCTCGATCCAAACCTGATGAATCTCACCCGGCACGGCCAATGTGGCGATGCCATCATGGACACCCTTCCAAACCGCCGCGCCAAACCAACGCTGGAACGCATCATCGCCAACCGATCCCCTCAATGCTGAGACCACTGCGTTCCATCCATTTTTGCCATCATCCAAATTTTGATTTTCGATCGCCTCGCTCACTACCGCCTCAACTGATTCCATTGCTTTGCCGTAAATTTAAAAAGTTTTTGGGTTTCGCATCCGACCCACTTCATCAAGCAGTGGCGTCATGCGTGTGGAAGACTCTGCACAACAAAATCGCGTGATGGAAAAATAATTTTTATGACCATTCATCGCGCATCATGCGACACACGATTCCACAAGCGTTCCACGAAAAGATTTTTTTGAAACTTGACGATCGATTTACTTCGATTTTCCGAATCAAAAACTAACGCGCATCATCGAAATTTTCATATCCCATTGAAAAACAAGCGAGTTGCGATGATTGATCACGCGATCAAAAGTTTTGCATTCGCACTTGCGCGCCAAACGCATCTGTTAGGACGGCTCGATCGATGATGTGCGATCACTTTTGAAACACAACGCGACCGCCACGGTCACCAAAGTGCCGGCCATGATGCGCCATGGAAACTCGATCACCGGCAACCACTCGGGATTGGTGTACAGAGATCCGCCCGCGATCATTTTCCAGACATCATTAGGCAGATTGCTCAAGATCGCCACGGCCACAAAACCCGCCAGCATCGCGATCGGATTGCCAAACTCGCTGCCGCGGTTGCGCGTGAACAAAGCGACCATGAAAATTCCCAGCAAAGAGCCGTAGGTATAGCCGAAACTCCCCAGAATGATGCCGATGATGCTGAGCTCGGGGTTGTGAGCCTTAACGAAAGCGGTGGCGAGGCCGACACCGATCAGGATGAGCGTGAACCACAGGGTCGACCACTTGATCACCCGCACCCGCGAGGCGTCATCGTCAGGGGTTTTGAACCAGCGGAAATGGAAATCACGCGAGTAACTCGTTGCAAGTGAGTTCATTGCCGTGCCCAAGGAACCCATGGTGGTGGCCAACACGCCCGCGATCACCAAGCCCCTCAGTCCGCCGGGCATGACATCAACCACGAAGTACGGAAAGACCCTCGTGCTGTCGGGTTTGCCCCCCGCCATCGGCAGGTTGGCGTCACTCACCACATGTCCGTAGTAGACCGAAAGCAAAATGCCGATGGTCAACACGGCGTATGTGACCGGAATGTCGGCGATGCCCGAAAGGATGGTCGCGATCGCGCTCTGTTTCTTGTCCTTGGCGGTCAGCATCCGTTGCACCATGTCCTGATCGGTCCCGTGCGTGGCCAGAGTCACAAACAAAGAACCGAACAAGGCCGCCCAGACGGTGAACTCGGTCTCGAGCACACTCTTGATTTTTCCCCATGCGCTGTCAGCGGGTTGATCACCTTCCCACTGCCAAAGCCGCAGGTCACCCGCTGCCGTGAGATGCGATTTTGCCCCCTCCCATCCGCCGGGGATGTGACCCAACAGGAAAAAGACCGAGAATCCCAACGCGCAGAATAGCACCAAAATTTGCAACACATCGGTCCAGATCACGGCCTTGATTCCGCCGATCGCGGTGTAGGCGGCTGTGAGGAGGCTGATCAATACCAAGGCCGCGCCGGTGAACCAAAATTGCTCCCAGTTTCCCAAAGGATTGCCGGGGTTCATGCGGTCCCAGATCACAAGCAGGAGCAAGGTCGGCACCCAAAGCCGCGAGCCGCTGGCCAAAGATCGGGTGAGCAAAAATACTGCGCTCGCGATGCGACGGGTCCGCGGACCGAAGCGATTTTCTAAAAACTCGTAGATGCTGACCACATTGTAGCGGTAGTAAGCGGGAATGAACACCGCGCTGACGATCAACCTCGCCAGCAGATAGCCAACCATCAGCTGGGCGTAGGTGTAATTTCGCGAACGAAACCCTTCTCCAGGCGATCCAAAGAAGGTACCTGCGCTGATCTCCGAAGCCAAAATCGACGCGAGCACCGCCCACCAAGGAATCGAGCGACCGCCGAGGGCAAATTCCGACACATTGCGGTTGCGGCTGCTGAAATGCACGCCGATCGCGACAATGATCGCGAAGTAAATACCGATGACAACCAGGTCGAAGGCGATCGCTGACATGAGCCGAACCTAGCCCCCAGCGCGATCAGTCCAAGCCTTGAATTGACCGATGAAGGTCAGGCTGGATAAGCCGCTGCAATTTTCGTCGCCCACTCGCGGGCCCGTGCCCCGTAGTCCAATTCATCGCCCGCATAGAGAATGCCGCGCGAAACATTGATCACATCCGGCGCCGTCCGTCCGCTCGCCGCCAATGCTGCAAGATCCCCCCCCTGCGCGCCAAGGCCCGGAATCAAGAGTGGCGCATCGGGAAATTTCGCCAACACATCCTCGGCATTCGTGAGACCGACCACATAACCCACATCGGTCGCGCGAGCTTCATGCTGCGAGCGAGCGCCGAGCGCCGTCACGAGCTCAAAGACACTGCGACCATCGGCCAAATGTTGACGCTGAAAATCGGCGGACCCAGCATTCGAGGTCACGGCCAGCAGATAGACTCCCTTACCCTGCCAATCGAGAAACGGCTCGATCGAGTCGTAGCCAAGAAACGGATTCAAGGTCACGGCGTCGACATGCCATTTTTGGAAATACCCTTGCGCGTAATACTTTTGCGTTTCGCCGATGTCGCTGCGTTTCGCGTCGAGGATCACCGGCACTTCCGATGGCATGCCTTTGAGCAATTCCTCCAACAAACGAATGCCCTCAAGCCCCATCGCCTCGAAGTACGCCATGTTCGGCTTGAATGCCGCCGCGTAGGGCGCCGTTTGCTCGATCACGCGAAGCAACATCTCGCGAGCCACTACAGCACCACCCTCACCCGGACGAGGATCCAAGCCCACGCAGAGGCGTGATCCCGTTTCACCAATCCGCTGCCGCAAACGCTCAATGTATCGCATGGCGAAATCATGGCCATCCACCCGACCCACGAAAACGCAAAAATCCCATCCGTCGAAAATTTGCAGGATCGCAAGGCACCGCTATTCCACAGTCCTACCTTGAAACTTTCAGTAACTCCTACCCCAGATCGCGCGCACGGTGGTTTCCTTCCCAGTGAGAATGCACTTCGAGCCCAAGGCATTCGTCACATGCGCCGGCAATTCGACGCGATCAAGCGGCAAGCAGCGAATGGTGATCTTGTGCTGCTTGGAAAGTTGTTCCTCCTCATCCGCGCTACCCGCCCAAGGCGTGCAAAGCCAACCGGGATTTTCACCCGCCCAATGAGCATGAAAGGCCTCGATCGAATCGCAGGCGGTGATGTTCGAATCGCGAAACTCACGAGCGCGGGTGAGCAAGTTGGCATGAATCTCATCAAGCATCGCCGCCGCTGAAGAAACAAATGCCTCAATCGCCATGAATTCCTTCTGCGCGATTGCTTGATCCCTCCGCTGGACGCAAACTTTGCCACTCTCCAAATCGCGCGGCCCGATCTCGATGCGAATCGGCACACCCTTTTTGATCCACTCCCATTTTTTCACGCCGCCATTGAGGTCGCGCGTGTCGACATGCACTCGCAGGGCATCGCCGTGGGAAACTTGCTTGCGCAGCGAGGCCGCCAAATCCCGACACGCGGCAAACACCGCCTCGCGCGTTTCTTCCTTGGGTGAGACCGGCAAAATGACGACCTGCTGCGTCGCAACCCGCGGCGGCAAAACCAATCCGTCGTCATCCGAGTGCGCCATGATCAGCGTGCCAATCATCCGCGTCGACACACCCCACGAAGTCGTGTGCGCGTGCTGCAAAGTGCCGTCGCGTCCGGTGAAGGAAATGTTCTGAGCCTTGGAAAAATTCTGACCCAAGTAATGCGAGGTCCCAGCCTGAATCGCCTTTTTGTCCTGCACCATCGCTTCGACGGTGAGCGTCATGTCCGCACCAGGAAAGCGTTCGTTCTCAGTCTTTTCACCAGGGATCACCGGAATCGCGAGATGATCCCGCAAAAATTCCTCGTACACGCGATGCATCAACCTCGTTTCTTCAAGTGCCTCTTCCGCGGTCTCGTGCGCGGTATGTCCCTCCTGCCACAAAAACTCCGCGGTGCGCAGAAACATCCGCGGCCTCATCTCCCAGCGCACCACATTGGCCCATTGGTTGATCAACAAGGGCAGGTCACGATACGACTCAACCCAACGCGCGAACGCCGCACCAATGATCGTTTCGGAAGTCGGACGGATCACATACGGCTCGGCCAACTCGCCGGTTGGGATCATCCGCGTCTTGCCCGTGGCCTCATCCTTCACCGCCTCCAATCGATGATGCGTCACCACCGCGCATTCGGTCGCAAATCCCTCCGCGTGCTCAGCCTCCTTTTCGAGATAGGAAAGCGGAATCAACAATGGGAAATACGCGTTCTGGTGACCGGTTTCCTTGAACCGCACATCCAACTGACGCTGGATCAGTTCCCAAATTCCATAACCCCACGGTTTGATCACCATGCACCCGCGCGTCTCCGAATTCTCCGCGAGATCCGCAGCGCGGATCACTTGCTGATACCACTCGGGAAAATCCTGAGCACGGGTCGGACTGATGGCATTTTTGTCGGCGGACATGATGGCTGACGGATGTGAACCACGAAGCTGGGAAAATCACACCAAAAAAAACGCGTCATCTCGGGCTGGGGGTTTGACAGCCCATAGCGGCTTTGGCAGATTGATCGGACAGTTTTACAAAAGCCCGCGCATGAGCGAAAACACACCACCGACTCCCAAGCCTTCGATTCCAATCGCGCCTCCCACGCCGATTGCGCCGCCGAAACCAATCGCGCCACCCAGCGCGGCTGCCGCACCGATGCCGACAATTCCGGTGCCCACTCCTAGCGCGGCGGCAACCCCCGCTCCGACGATTCCCGCACCCACTGTTCCAGCAGTGCCCGTGCCCACTCCCACGGTTCCCACCGCCGCACCGCGCCCGGCTGCTCCAGCCCCGACCATTCCTCTGCGTCCAGCAGGTGCTCCAGTTGCCCCCGGAGCGCCCGCGCCCACCATCCCACTTCGTCCAGCCGGAGCTCCAGTTGCTCCCGGCGCCCCAGCTCCGACCATTCCGCTTCGTCCCGCCGCAGCCCCAGCGGTTCCCGGTGGACCTACAGTGAATCTGGCTCCGGGTGGCGCACCCAAGCCGGCAAGCACCGTGCCCGTGCTTCCGCAAGCCACCATCCCGATCAAAGGCCCTGCCACCCCAGGCGCCGCTCTTCCAAAGCCCAAGATTGCCTCAGCCGATGAGGACGAATCCGAAGAGCAGGAGGAAACCGAAGCTGCCAACCCGATGCTCACGATTTTTGCAGCCGCAGGACTCGCCGCCGCCATCGCCGTGTTGGTGACCCAACTCATGACCGCCAGCGTTTGGATCAACGCACCTGACAGCGAAACCGCCGGTCAGTGGTCGCAAATCCTTCCATTCTAACCACCACCAACATGGTTCTTCCCATCATCAACACCGTTCTCACGCTCGTCGTCCTGTACCTCGCGTTTGCCGCCGGCAATTTGCCCACCGGACTCTGAGATCCATCGCCGCAAGGCATCCTCCATTCTATCCAATCACTTCACATCGACCGCCATGGCCCTCAATCTCACCGAAAGCAACTTTGAATCCGAAGTCATCAATTCCTCCGTGCCCGTCCTCGTCGACTTCTGGGCCGAATGGTGCGGACCCTGCAAAATGATTGGTCCGATCATCGATCAACTCTCCGGCGAAATCGGCGACCAAGCCAAAGTCGGCAAGGTCAATGTCGACAACGCTCGCGACCTTGCGGTGAAATACAATGTCCGCTCGATCCCTCTCCTCCTGTTCTTCAAGAACGGCGAAGTGAAGGATCAAATCGTCGGCGCCAGCGTCACCAAGGATCAACTCAAAGCAAAGCTGCTTGCGCTGGCCTGATCGGTCCGCATCACGCACCGCACGAACCCACAAGCCACCCTCGCACGGTGGCTTGATTTTTTTTGGTACGCATCAATTCCGCTTCGGCAAATGCCGTGGCGGATTCTTTTCGTAGTTTTCTTTCAAGGCGGGAAACAGATGACCCACGCGCTCGATGACATGAGGCGACACGACAAGCATCTGCATCTGAAGGACCACAAACCACAAGCACACGAATGCCCCGACTCTCGCTCCCCGCAAGCGCTCGGCAACGACCTGATGACCACCGGCATGATCCCATATCGGCATGCCAAAGCGTTTCACCCCCGCCAAAGCCATCAGTTGGCAAATCAATGCCAGCAAACCCCAACCCATGCCGATGCCGATAAAATAAACCCGCCACGCACGACGCATCGATTCGGAAACATTCATGCGCGAGCCATCACGGTTCAGCACCCTCAGACCCATCAACCACTTGCCCGGCGTGGTGCCGAAGCGTTGAAGCATCACAATCTCCAACACAAACCATGGCATGAAATGAAAAATCATCAGCCAAGTTTGATCGAGCACGGCGCCAATGTCCGCGCCCATTGCCCATATCGCCATCCACCAAATCCCCTCGTAAAGATAAAGGTCAAACCACCTCGCCCAAAAACGCCGACCCAAATGCAGGCGGCCCACGGCATTTGAGGCATCAGGCTGGGCAGAAGTTTTTTCGAGCGCGCTTTCATCACGCGAGGGAGACTTTTCAGCATCTGACTCCTGCTGGAACTCGCGGCGAAAGCACTCGATCTCACCGAGCGTGCCCCACTCCTTCATGCCCTCATGCCATGCCGGGGTGTTCTCGTTCCACTCGCCGGCATTGATTCTGCGCCGCACTTCGAAGTCCTGATACGGACCCGACCTTTCCCCATCCCTGACGATCCAAATTTCCATGCCTTAGAGATTTCTCAAGGACTTGGCCGCATCGCTGCGAGCTGCAAACACCGCAGGCACCCAAGCCGCCAAGGAACACAGGACAAACGCCATCACCGCGATCACCACCTGCTCGCCGATATTGTGGTGCGCGGGCAAAATTCCAAAACCCGTGAAAGATGCGGCAAAGGGATCAAATCCAAGCGAGCGAAACACGCCCTGAATGGGACCGCGAAAATGAATCACCAAACGCCCCAGGGCCACACCCAAGATCGCACCAAGAAATCCAAGAATCATGCCTTGATACAAAAACACCCGCACGATCTGACCCGGTGCTGCCCCGAGAGCCTTCATCACGCCAATCTCCCGACGCTTCTGAATGGTCACAGTGAACATCACCGCCATCATCGAAAACGCCGAGACCA
>JBMTCI010000004.1:0-14478 GCA_049430745.1 Luteolibacter sp.
TGTTTGTTTAGGGTGGTGAATGGGTTGCGGCGTCAGATTTTGAGATCTAGCCGACAGAGAAAAGCAAAAAACGTGCCAATATTTACTAATATGAGGCGATTTTTTACCCTGCCCTTGCGGGAACTGCCCCCCGCCTCAGGTGACGCGGATGACAATGAGCGTTGTATCGTCGACCCCGGAATTGTCGATCGCGCGTTTTGCCAAAATTTCGACTGTTTCCCAAACCGGCCTATCCGACCCCATCGCATCGGCGATATGACGCTCCCAAAGCCCGTCAATCAGGCCGTCGGAGCAAATCATGAGGCAATCGCCGGGCATGCAGGGCACTGCCGCAAAGTGAGGGCAGACCTGGGCGTGCCCGCCACCAACAACCTCGTAAAGCGCCGAGCGCCGGGGGTGATTGCGGTACTCGATCTCACTGATCGCTCCCCGCTTCCAACTCGACCAAGCCGCCGTGTGATCGACACTCAGCTGACTGAGTGCGCCCGCGCGTGAAAGGTAGATCCGCGTGTCGCCGACATTGGCGAGGTAAAGGTTCTCTGGGGTGAACCATGCCAGCGCCAGCGTGGCCGACATGCCACGGGTCTCGTCATTATCGGCCGCGAGGTTGATCTGCTCGTGCACCGACTGGATCGCTTTGCCAAGGTACTCAAGGCGATCGGGGAAAAATCCAGAAGCCGCGATTTTGAAAGTCTCGGGAATGATCTCCGCCATACGAGTCAGCAAAAGCGATGAGGCGAGATCCCCGGCATTTGCACCGCCCATGCCATCGGAAACAGCAAAGACAAGATCTTCATTTTCCAAAGACCTCGAGCCATGCGCGGGCAAGGTCTCCGCCCCCTTCGGGCTCGAAGCAAAAACGATATGCGAATCGTCGTTGCGGGCCTTGCGCGAGCCGCTGTGCGTCAGCGATGCCCACCGGACTGTCAGAGCTTCACTCACGATGACTGGACTTGGGGATCAGGCAAAATTTCCGCCAACTCGAAGTCGATGATGCAAAAGCATCCGAGTTTGTCGGAGTAAGTGATGTTGCGCGGCTCGGCGTCGAGGTGTCGCACACCGTATTCGGCCTCAAGTTTTGCAAACAGCTTGTCGGCCTTTTCCTTCGAGATTTGCGTCGCCGGTTTGCCGCAGTTGGTCGACACGAAATAAAGCTCCTCGGGGTGCTCCTCCAACACACGCGGCACATAGGGACATCCGCGCTGCTCAAGCACCTTGAGGACCTCGACCTCGGTGGCGTAGCGCTTTTCCGCATCGGTCCCGCGCAGGCGTTTGTGGACATGACCGTTGAAATCGATCCGAACCTGCGAGCGGATGCCGTCTTTGAGTGGATCAATGGCCATGGCGATTGGGAAATTCGACGAAATCGAAGCCGCGATGGGGCGCTTTGTCACGCCGGAAGCACCAATCGGCAAATTCACAGACGGCCAGCGGCAAATCGCCGTGGACATCGGCCGCCATCGGGTTTAAGTCAGCCCCATGTCCATTGCCTCCTACGACTCCACCCTGATCGTCAAAACCCGCGAACTCTGCGAGCACATCGCCAGCGATCCAACCGTGGTCCAACTGTACGACAAGGTCGAAAAATTTCTCAACGACGACGCCGCCCGGCTCCAATACCAAAGCGTCCACGAGCGCGGCGAGGAGCTCCACCACAAGCAACACGCCGGCATCGAACTCGGTGCCCAAGAGATCCGCGAATTCGAATCTGCCCGCGAGGCGCTCTTTTCCAACAACATCGCCAAGGACTTCATCGACGCCCAACGCGAGCTCGAGCAACTTCAGAAACTCATCGGCCGCTATGTTGGCATGACGCTTGAGCTTGGACGCGTGCCGAGCGCCGAAGACCTCGAACAATCCTCAGGGGGTTGCTGCGGTGGCGGCGGCGGAGGTGGTGGCTGCGGCTGCTCGCACTGAGGGGCTATCCTCGATCAACCTCGAGAGCAATTCGTCGAGCCCGATGCTGACCACTGCCGTGGCTTTGTCGCTCATGGCGTATGGCAAAATCAGGGTTTTGTTGTGAACCAGCGAGCCACAGCTGTAGACCACATTCGGTACATACCCCTCGCGCTCATTGCCCTCGGGTAAAATCAAGGGCTCGCGCAAACGACCGAGCACCTTACTGGGATCGTTGAGATCCAACAAAGCTGCGCCAATGCAGTACTTTCGCATCGGTCCCACGCCGTGCGTGATCACCAACCAACCCGCCTCGGTCTCAATGGGTGATCCGCAATTGCCAATCTTCACCGACTCCCACATTTCCGAAGGACGCATCAGCAACTCGGGATTGTCCCAGTGGTGCGGGTCGTAGGAACGGATCAGGTAAAGGTTTTCATCATCATGACGCGAGAGCGTCACATACTGACCACCGATCTTTCTCGGGAAAAATGCCATGCCCTTGTTCTGCACGCCATTGCCGCTCAGCGTGAGAATCCTGAAGTGGTGAAAATCGAGAGTCTCGATCAACTGCGGGAGCGTCGAACGGCCATTGTATGCCGTGTAGGTCGCATAGTACATGAAGCTGCCGTTATCTTCAACAAAGCGCACAAACCTCGCGTCCTCGATGCCATTGCTCTCGTTCGTCGACACGGGGAAAATGATCCGCTCGCTCATTTTCAAACGCAGTGGAAATTGCAACTCGTAGTTGCAGTCCGCCAACCACTGGATGCGTTCGATCGTTCGAGTGAGGTCGAGTGACTGGGACTTTGCCTCTTTTCTTACCGACTCAATGGCAACGCGGAGGTCGGTGAGCGTGAATTGATCCGGCAAGGGATCGATCACCGCAAGGCAGTGTTCATTAACCGCTCCCATCTCATGAAGCTTATTGAGAAATCTTCGCTTGTTGTAGTTCGGATCACGCAAAATATGCGGCACGGTCAGGCATTTTGAAACCTCATCGAGTTTCACACAGCCTTCAGCATCGATGATGCCCGATCGAAACTCAATCGATGAAATATGCCCCTCGCCCGTAGCACGCAGACTCATCACAAATCGCAAGGCACCAGGATCGATGTCGCTTTGATCCGGGTGAGGAACGATCGAAGGATTGAAAAGCGCGGCCGACTCAAGCGCATACTCGCCAGAAAACATCGCGCCGATGAGAAACTTTCGCTCATTGCTGAGCGGTCGTTGGGTGAACACATGACGCTCCACCATCTGGAAATGGTAAAGCATCACTTCGTCGATATCGAAGTGACGCGCAACAAACTCCGCGCGAATCATCGAAAGGGCTTCAAGCACCTCTTCCTCGCTGAGCAACAAGGCCCGACCAATGATCGTGGTGATCCGAGATTTTTCCAAAGGGATGAATGGGCGGATGATCACCCGTGAGCTCTCGGGATGAAGCAGAAGGTCGTGACGGCAAAGAATGATGGGCTTCATCAGGATGCGTGAATGTGCGATGGAGAGCGATTTGCTGCAGCCATCTCGGTAGCGGCGATGAGGAAAGCGAGCGTCGACTCCGCTCCCTGGTTTTCATTGGCGCGATCCTCGTGAAGGCCATCACGACAACCGCCAGACCGCGCATCGTGCAATGGAACGCCGAGAGCATTCGCACCAAGAAACCAATCAAATGCATGAAATGCCTCATCCAGCCAATTTCGATCACCGCTCACGCGGTAGGCATCAATGCAGGCGGAAACCATCGCTTGGGCCTCTACGGGTTGCTGATCAAAAACCGCGCGCCTGCCATCCCGATGATGGAACCCGTTTGTGCCAATCGGCTGAAAATGCCCTTCGTCCATTCGGTGCTGCCTGCACAGCCATAAGAGGCTCTCGAGGCCAACCTCCAGAGATTGCTCATCATCGATTGCCGCGCCGGTGACGATCAACGCCTGACTCATGCGCGCGTTTTCATAGGTCACGCTCGATTCAAACCAAGGCCAATCAGGCGAAGAACAAGCCTGCCATAGTCGAAGCAATTTCTCATTGAGCAGTTCACGGATTGCACGCGTCTTGGATGCACCGTTTCGGGAAGTTTCGTACTCGTGAAGCCCCAGCAATGCGAAGGCCCACGCACGCGGTGAACTGAATCGGGTCACCGCCCCAACGGATTTTTCAAACAGCTGCGTTGAAAGCTTTCGGCGACCAGCATCAGTCGATTGCGAGGCTCCTATTCCAAGAGCCCAGACGGCCCGACCATGGCTGTCTTCGCTGCCAAAGGGTTCGAGCCAACGCCGCTCATGGTTCATGAAATTGCGGAAGCGTCCGGTGATTTCATCAAATGCCGCCGCAATGAAGGCCAAGTACCGAGTCGCAAGCATGTCGATATCCGAAAGACGCATACCCGGAAAGTACGCTTCAATCCGGTTGCAAAGGATGAAGGCCCGCGCGTTGTCATCAGTGCAATAACCTTCGCGGTAGTTCGGCACATTATAGATCGCGTGCTGAAGAATCCCAGTGTCGTCGGTTAGACGCTTCAAATGATCCAGTTTCAACCCAGAGAAATTGAGGCTGGGGAAATTGTCATTTCTTTCCGCAAACTTCACCAGCTTCGTACCGTGGTTCAACTCCGCTAGTTTTTGCTCCGTCACCTCGCCAAAGATGTCCATGTACTGATCGGCCACTTCCGACCAGACGCAGCAACGACTTTGCTCGTAAGCCGCACGACGCATGCCGTCCGCCCATTCAGGCTCATCAAGCAAGCCACAAACACCATCGGCAATCGCAGCCGAACTTCGAAACGGCACCAGCACGCCAAGGCCATTTCCCAACAACTCACGTGCATGCCAATATGGCGTTGAAACAATCGCCCGCCCCGCCCCAAACACATGCGCTAATGTGCCCGAGGTCACCTGCGCCTCATTGAGATACGGAGTAAGATAAACATCAGCGGCGCCAATGAAGCGCGCCAACTCATCGGCCGTGACGAAGCGATTTTCGAATGCCACATGATCAGCCACACCAAGGCCGCTGGCCAAATCTTCAAGGCTTTCACGATACGATTCACCCTCTCTCTCGAGCAGATTCGGATGCGTGGCGCCGAGGATGATGTACAAGGCCTCGGGATGACGACGAATGATTTCAGGCAGCGCACGAATGGCATGCTCAACGCCTTTTCCCGGCCCAAGCAATCCATAGGTCAAGAGCACCGAACGCCCTCGCAAACCAAGCTCATCCTTGAATGACGCACTCGGCTCAAAGGGCACATCGGGAATGCCATGCGGAACAATGTCGATCATGGCCTCGTTCACTCCATGATTGGCAGACAAAATCTCAACCGCCTTGTCGCCCATCACCACAAGTCTGGTGCTTCTCTCAATGATCGCCTCCATCACCCGCCGCTGATAGCCATCGGGTTCAGGCAAGACCGTATGAAGCGTGGTCACGATTGGCATCTCAACCGCATCGAGAAATTTGACCAGATGAGATCCGGCCGGACCCCCATAGATGCCGAACTCATGCTGCAAACATAGAATGTCAGCACCGCTTTTGTTCAGTTCCTGCGCGGCTGTGACATAAGATTGCGGATCATGTTGATCGATCTCAATGCGCACACGAGGCGGATATCGATACGCATTTTTACGATCGTTCACTGCGACAACCGAGCAGTCTGGTGACGACGAATGCGATGCGACTGCTTCGCACAAATGATGAGTGAATGTTGCGATTCCGCACCTTCGGGGCACATAGTCACCAAGAAATGCGATGCAACGTGAGCGGGGGGAGTGGTTCACGTGCGGTCACCCTAGCCGCGTATTTGAGAAAATCAAAAATCAGGCGCTTGTTTGTGGTGATCCCCCGCTATCGCGTAGGTCTTACCAAAGTGGTGTTTGTCCGCAACGACTCAAGCGCCGATTTGAAATCATCCGGCCACTCCAGCGCTTCAATCGCCTTTGCTTCTCGCCACGACTTGTCGACTTGCACGAGCTGCGCATAATGCGCCGCCGCCTCGTCATCCGCACCAGACAACTTTGCTGCAAGCGCCATTAGGGCAGTCGCATTGGCAATTTTTTCAGGCACATATCCGATCTTGTTGCCACTCAGCAAAAATGCATAGGCCCGATCGGCATGCTCCGTCAGCAAAGCAATCCATCCCGCACGCAAAGCGAAATTCGCATCCTGCGGAAATCGATGCATGCCAGTGATCAGGATCTCCATGGCCTGACGCGCGTTGCCCAGTTCAAACGCGGTGTAGGCGGCTTCCGCGTAATCGCCCGACTCGTGCGTTGATTGAGCAAACTCGCTGATCAACATCACCCAACGATCATGTGCCTTGGCAAAATCTCCCAGTGCGGTGAGGGCCACAGCCTCAGCCCGCAAACATGGCTCGGGCGGATGACCCAGACTCCTCGCGCGCGTGGCGAGCGTGAGCGCGGTTTGCGCATGATCTTTGTATTTTCCAAATTCAAATGCCGCATCGAGACAGGCCTTGGCATATCGCGAGCGACCAATACCACGCATCGTTTCAGGATTCTCAAAGCGTAGAGCTAATTCCGTCAATTGCTCTTGGGTTGCATTGTCGGGCAACTTCAACTTTCCGATTTCCGCCATGATAGCGTCACGCATCGCATGAAATGCTGGGGAAAAATCCACCTGCTCCCAGCCGTGCCAATCTTCAGCGCGCCGAATTTCATCATATTCGGGAAATGGCTCGAACCATGAAGCAATGGCATCCGCCTTGCGATTCTCAAGCCATGCCATGCGCGATTGCACCAGTCGACGCAACGTTGGCGGCATCGAAGGATGACGCCTCAAACAAGCGGTGATCAACTCCGCATGCGGAGACGCGAGTGCCAATTGCAATTGCTTGGCGGCGCTCGCACCCTGCGAATCTGTGCCGTCAATTGATTCAATCATGCGAGAAACATCACCCGACGCAAAAATTTCCTCGATCTCCTTCATGTCCCCCGCCCGATCGGGATCAGCATCCATGATCCTCGACTCAAGCACAGAAGTCGCCGAAGCATCAGTTGACTTGAATTTCCAATCACCCACCGCCTCACGCCACGTGACGAAATCAATTTCGGTGAGTCCACGCTCCAAAAATGAAAAATCGCAGAGACCAAACGACCTGAGTCGATCCTCTGGCTGATGCTTGATCATGTTCAAACCATCGGCATCAAGTGAAAGTCCTGTGAGAGCCAACGCAAAGTTCTTAAGCGATGCAAGAAATGCCACATTCGCTTCCCATGCAGCATCAGGCTCCTGCACGCGTGTCGGGATTGGCATGATGCGATAAAATTCAATGTCACCGGACTCCCTCGCGACAACCCATTGATCATCCGTGCGATGCATCGCAGTGATGGCGGATGAGCCCCGAAGCTGAACGGGCATGGATGTGTTGAGCCATGCATCTGTGCCATCGACCCACAACATGTCATCGGCGTGACGGTAGAGAGATGTCCAAACCGAGGCTTGCAGCGACCAAGGATGATTCGCCAACACATTCCAAGCATCGGGAAACACTGGGATATCAGGCAACATCGCTAGCTCGGGTTTTTCATGAGGTCCCCTGTCGATTAGCACCTGCGCCGCTGATCCATCCGGTTCAAAACAGGCATGTTTCAATTCGATTGCCTGATTGGAGTTTTCCCATCGGCATGGCTCCACCGGAGAAACCGGCATCAGCCAAGATGAACCATCGGAATGCAAAACCGTCAGTTGAGTGCGATCAAGATACGCAGCCAAAGGACGGCGCGACGCGTCATCAAATGGCTCCGAACTTCGAATGATCTCACCCGACTTTGCGTCGCGCAAATGCCAGATGAGCTTTGCTTGCTCAGCATCGACAAGCGCTGGATGCGCTAATAACAGTCCATCGTCGGAAAAAACAACCACTGAGGAAGGCGACAATTTTTCAGGTGTCCTTCCCAGTGCGAGCACTGGCTTGAGCGATTGGGCTTCACACAGAAGCGCCTGACCTTCGCGCTCGAGCACCAGCATGCCGCCATCAGGCGCGATCTTCATGCTTCGACTCGGATCGTCCTTGCGCGGGAAAAGCACCGCTTCGATGCTTGGTGCGTCGATATTCCATCGCGAAACGACATTCCACTCACCCGATGATGCAACCCAAAGTGTGGACGGTTTTCTAAATTCGAGATGATCGATGTGCTGACCATGATGAATACAAAGTTCAGGCAGGGCCCATGAATTTGATTCAAGAATTTCAGCCACCAGCTTGCGCGCCGTCGCCGATTTCGGATCAGCCTCGATCGCCGAAATGGCGAAGCACAGCGCACGATCCGCAGAGCCTGACTCCAGCTGCGCCATAGCTAAACCGAGCCGAGCCACAGATAATGCCTTGGCAGCTGCATCGTCGACTTTAGGTTCGACCATAGTTACCTGTGCCGCTGCGGGCTCCACTTGCTTGATGACCACGCTTTCCTTGCGCGGTTTGCAAGCGACGAAGACCGCAAGCGTCAGGATCGCCACCGGCAAAAGCACCACTCGATCAAGATCCATCTTCATCAAACAAAGCCGCAACGAGGGCTGTGTGTCAGTGGCTATCGGAAACGAAGGGGAAAATCAATATCTCCCGCTGCTCTCCAGCAGCGAGCGAAGTTGTTTTTGAAACTCCACGATATCGGGCTGCGACGGACGATAGCCCGCCGTGTCGGGGTCAAGCCCCGGACGCCCCGATTGGTCGAGCATCCAAATCGCTGTTTCGCCATCGGAGAACTCGACCTTTCCGCTGACCAAGGCCCCTGGCAGCGCAAGAGTGTCCATCGTGACGCTGACCTTTCCAGTTGGGGTCGGCGCAGGTTTTTCCTCCTCTTTTTTGGGTTCTTCGACCGCGGCCTCCAGAAGATTAATGCCAAGGTCGAGCACCATGAACCGGGTGTCCATGTAAGTGAGCGAGATGCCGAATTCCTCCTTCACCTTGCGCTGAAGGTCGTACATCGACGCTCCCTCTGCGGCCCATTGGTGAAGTGACGCAACTTGTTCGGTGGATAGTTGTTTGGCGCTGAACATGACTGACGATGCCGGATCCTAAAGTTGATCGCCACAATCGCAAGGAGGATGTGCCGTGATGATGGCGCAACGTGCTCACTTCGAGATTCTCGAACGAATCGCAGCCAGCGAGTTGTCGACGAGGATGTTTAGCTCAGGTTCGCTCGAGCTTGCCTTGATCGAGTCAAGTGCCTTGAGGCTCTCATTGCCACCAACTTTGCCGAGAATGCGCACCAGGGAACGGCGAAGGCCATCATCATTGACCCCCACATGCTCCAACAAAACCATCTCGGCCGAAGGTCCGACATCGGCGTAGAGCGATTCCCAGTGGCTTGGATTTTTCTGCCACAACTTATCCAATACGCTCGCCACATCTGGTACACCTTCCTTGACCGCTAGGGCGATCATTTCCTTGGGAACCTCGAGGTCCTTGGCCACCAGTTTGCCCGCCTCATGCAAGGCAAGGCTGCCGGCAGGCCCGGGTGTTTCCGACCAAACAGCCAGCGCGGAACAAAGGTCGTTTTTGAAATCCACCTGATCCACCGCAAGCAGCTCCATAAGCCTGCGCGTGATGTCGGATCGCAAAAGCCGCGGCGATGATTCCATCAATCGCTTCACTGCTTTTTTCATCCGCTCGAGGTCGATCGAATTCAACTCGGCCAGATTGAGCGCATAAAAGTCGGGGTCTGCTTTGTTGTTGAGCTTCTCGATCGGATTTTCCACGAAGTTTTCGTTGCGAACCTTGATCTCCAGAACGGGCAACTCTGAATAAATTTTCCCTACCTCACCGAGCGGTTTGCACAACTCGACCATCTCATCCATCGACGTGGTGATACCTGTGACGACCATCAGGAAATCACCTCCGCCACGCGGATAATAGTGTGATTGTTGATCTGCCCCCGTGACGCGCAGCACATAGTCCCGAACGAGAAAGCGGTTCTGCTCGCGCAAGCCCTTGAGCCAAAGCCCGACCGCCTGGCGCGTCGAATCATCGGCCTTCAGTCTTGAGATTTCCTCCTCCAGCGGTTGGGTCCCGAGACGGTTTCTCAAGTCCACAAGCTCCGGTGCCTCCTCAATTTCCTTCGGCGCCTCGACCGGCTTGACCACCACCCCTTCACCGAGTGGCTTTGATCCGCCCTGCATGAAGAGTGGAAGTGAAATCAGCACCAAAGTGCAGAGCATGCCGATGATCAGAACCTTTTTGCGCGTTCTCGGATTCGCGTACATCAACAAGGCCGTACCAAGCAGACCCGCAAAGCCGCCCATCACCATTCGATTTGGCGTCACCATTCCGTCCAGCGCGCCTCCATGCGACGCGCCAAAGATCAAAAACATGCCGATGAAAAACATCACCCCAACGCCCATCATGCCGGCGATGATCCGCTGCGGCGACGGTGGCTCAAACAGCGAGGGATCTGGCAGATCGTCGTAGTGGAGGTGAAGAAAACTTTCGGTGCTAGGCGCATTCGCAATCGGCACCCGCTGGAAAAAGTCCAAGCGCTTGTCATGCCTCTCACCCGGATAAAATTTGCGCCCGCGGATGATAACATTTTCGGTGATCCGAAACCGGTTTTCGCACGCGCCGCACTCGACCGGGCGCCCCACCAAGTCCTCTCCCACTCGGAAACGCTGACCGCACGAAGGGCAGCGGATCAGTATCACGGCTTCGGATGAGCTATGGTTCGGTTGCGTCAAGGCACTTCAATATGGGTTGCAAAAACTCCGAATGCAACCCCAACCGCGCGCCACTCTTCTCACCTCGGCAGGTGCTCGGTACAGTATTCAGAGCCGTCAGCACCAACCCGAAACTCCAGCGTAGGGTCGCTGACATCGGTACGCTGACACTTCGCACAGGTATGAAATGCCGTTTCGCTAGCGTTTTTTTGCCTCTTCAAAGCACCTGGAAACAGACTACCGGGGCTGCTTTGCAATTTACCCCTGAGCGCAGGGATACCTGCAAAAAGCAGATATCCAGAATAGCCCAGCAATAAAAACGGAAGGAGCCTCCAATCACGCAGGACCGCCAACACCCAGACCCCGACATTGAGCCACGCCAAGAAACGAACCTGCACAGGGAGAATGAACAATACCAAAAACTCGACCTTCGGAAACAGTGTCGCAAAAGCAAAAAACGCAGCGCCATAGATCAAGGTGCCCGACTCCGGCATCAATGAAGGGAATGACAGGTTGGCTAGGATCAGCCCCACAAAACCGGTCATGTGAAAAAGCGTCGTTCGAAACGCACCCCACGCATCCTCCAACGCGTCGCTCATCATGAAGGCCACCATCACGAAGAACAAGATCACTAAAATCCCAAAAGGACCCGACCCAATCGAACCTGAAGAGGCGACCAAAAAACTAACCGCACGCCAAACCTCCCCTGCCATGATCCGATCACGATCGAACTCCAGCAATTTTCCCAAATCGGGTCGAAACAGCTGCAGGACATAGACCATCCCATGAAAGATCGCGTAAAATCGCAACAAGCCCGGAAACGCCAAAAATCCCAGGCGCTTTTCCAAACGATCCAAAAAAGTCATGCCGAAACGAACATCCACGCCTCACCCAATCATGGCAAGAACAGCCTTGGAAAAGACTGGAGCGCGAACGCAAGGTCAGCGCTCGAGTCTTTCCATGCCGTATGCGCCAAGGGGCACTAACAAATCGCCATCTGATGCGATTTGCACATTGCTGGCATCGACACTCCAACCGGGCAATTGCCAGGTCATGATGTCGTTGAAGCCGGACTTGATTGCAAAAATGGAGCTACCATTCGCACCGACAATCGTACCGTTGATCGCCTTGAGGGAATAGGGGTTAAACCCGATATCCAAACTTTCCTCACTGACAAAGGAACCCTCATTGCTCAATGAAGTGCTAAGAAGGCTATTGCCAGACACCGCATAAACTCGTCTTCCATCGACCGCGCAGGAAGCGTAGGCGGGAACCTCCGTTGTACTCACAAGGAAGGCATCGTAGCCGTCGGAAGCGCTGACCTGAAGCTCACCAAGATCCCTGCGAACGCTGAAGGCGAGGAATCCATTTTCATCAAGTTCAGACACCGCAAGCAACTCACCTGGAAGGTCGATGAGCGACCGCATCACCGGATCACCAGATGCAGGGACATCAATGACTTGGGCGCTTTGATAAGCACCGCTGGATTGAAGCCATGTTTTCGTCACGAGATTATAAGCATGAGAGACGCCGGCAACGACCAAGCCATTGGCCGCTTCGGATGCTCCACAAAGCCTTGCGCCCTCGGAGGCAAACTCAACTGCCTTGTTTGCCGTCGGCGCAGTCGGATTACTGACGTCCAATACGATCATTTGTGGTTTCTTGTCCGAAATCCATTGGGGTCTACGGGAAGGATAGTCCAAGGCGACCTTCGCCAAGCTGATATCTTTCGTGTCAGCCACGACAGGCTCCAACTTGACCGAGATCGGCTCAGGCAGCACACACCATCCAAACCAGTAGGAATAACCAGGATTCATGAAAATCACAGGGCGATTTTCACGCGGCCATAAAAAGCGATCCGATGAAAGTTGGTAGCCAGAATCCCCTTTGGGAATCGTGACCGATCCAAGCAGGGATAGGCCCGGGAGACTGGAGGCGTCGTAAACATCAAGGACGAGATCGTTCGAAGTGCTCGTCGATGCATCGGCGATACGATACCAAGACCATCCACTAGAGGACATGTCCCGAAGTACATAAAGCCGATTGCCACGAGACTCAGCAATTTTCACCTGACCTGCCCCCAAATCGAACTCGGCGTAGATCGCTTCCGTGTTGTCATTCGGTGAAATGCGAGCAGTCGCATGATCACTGGAATACCAATTTCCATTTTCAATTTGAATCAAATGCGCGCCGACCTCGAGGCAGCGATCAACAGGCCATGCGAGTGAAACCTCGGACAGAATGGACGGAGCATCACGATCCGATATGTCGGCAGCAATCAACTCTCTCTGCGAGATTGAAACAAGCGCGTCACCCACCATCTCAGAACGCCGCGCCTCAAAGTCATGCGAAATCACTCCCCTCGTCGAAAGGGCACCATTTGCGATATCCAAATCCAAAAGCTGCACCGCCGATTTCCATTTTTCATCAACGGGATCGCGCGATGATACAGGGATCATGACAAGCCCCGCATCGGGAAGAACCTTGACCGCTTTTTCATCCCAAACTGCTTCGCTGTATGAATAGGAATTGCCGAGATTGATCCGATTGACGAGGCCCGGATTGGCTGGATCCGAAACATTGAACAAGGAGGCCGCGACGGTGCCGGATTCCAATCCCACCGAGAAAAGATAATCACCGACAGGTTGGAGGTAAGTTGAAAATCCGGGGACCTCCAAATGCCCGGAAACAACGGGATTGGCAGGGTCTTTCAAATCAACCACCCACAAGGGGTCGGTTTGAAGGAAGGTCACGACATAGACCCTATCACCCGCGAACCTAGTCGCATAGAGGTCCTCACCTTTTGCCAACTCTAGGGAACCAAGTCGACCCTCAACCACCGCCGAGTGAATCACCTCCGGATCCCATGCCCTGAAGTTTTCCAATACCGATACGGTCTGTCTTCTCCAACCCGATTCCGTCTCTATCCATCCCCAGCGGTTCTTTTGTGAAACCGTGGTCAGAACATTGTCATTCCATGAGATGGCAAACTTGCTGGAGATCGCTCCCTCAGTGCGAATAGGAGCACCCATTGACTCAAGTCCGGATGCTTTGACCGCGAAGACGCTCACCTCCGATTTACTCCAATCACCTTGGGGGTGCACGGACACCGCAAGCCAATCTGCACCAGCCGCAATCAATGGATTTGCACCAACAATTCGCGTCTTGCCATCAGCGATAGGAGCTTGATCCGGTTTGAGAATCCATTCGCTGATACGACTTACCGATGTCCACTCGCCAGACGCTGAATTGGATGTGCTCTTCCATTCGGATGTCACCAAAATAAGCCTGTCGCCGATCAATCGACTGTCCGCTAGCCCACCCGCAATCTCCTGCTCGTGGGTCACCTCAAGAATGGCTCCATTGAACTTTACCAAAGAAATCCGGGTCCATTGCCCACCTTCGACCGACCAACCTTGTGTCAGCAGAACCAACCTGCGACTATCATCAGCCTCACGGATCACGTAAAGATCCTGACCGAGCGCTGGCATTCTGAGACTCGCCGTCAGTCGCGGATCCGCGGGATTCGACAAATCAAGGACCTGCAATCCACGGAGTTGATTGAAAAAGTAAACCGTGGTGCCATCAATTTTCCAAATGTCCGCTTCTTCGGGCAGTACGCTGACTTCTGATGTGGTCGCAGCGTCCACGGTAGTAGAACTTGCCATTCTGGGCGCACCGCCGGCCATCAACGATGCATCGCCAGAAGAACTGCCACTAACCGCATCAAATTTATTTTTTCCTTTGTAGAATTTTGCGGGAAACTTGGTACGGGATCCGACTTGAGTGTCCTGCACCCATTTGCGACCGACCGCGCGCAGCGTGATTTTTTAGAGTATGAAGGCAAATTAAACTTCATCACGCCGGCCTTGGCATCGGTCGACAAAATACTCTTCCAGCCGGATCCCTTTT
>JBMTCI010000005.1:0-12672 GCA_049430745.1 Luteolibacter sp.
TTGCTGGGCCCAAGAAGCCCCTCGATCCATGACGCCGTGCGGGCGAGATTTTTGGAGGGAATATCGCCCACATGATGGCGCTCACCTATCCACGCGGTAATTTTTTGAAGGTCGTCACCGACTTCCTTGATGGTAATCGAACGCGAAAATTGGTTGCGCGGGCGTTTATCGTCGATCGTCTCGGATTTGATGCGATGATGAATCGCAAATCCCGCAGAAACGATAAACCACAGCGGTGCTAGGACTAGCAGCAGGGTGAGCCACTTGGGGCGGCGCGACTTCGAACTCATGGATGCCGTGGGTCGTTCGATGGTTCCGAGTCGTCCGCCGCATCTTCAATCGCTTCGGCCTCGATTTCGCGTCGCATCTTTTGAGAGATGAAGGGGCGTGCCATGCCGTAGATTAGGTAGAGGCTGAAAAGCACAACGGGCATCACATAGCGGAACTGGACGGTGAAGAAAATGATGAGCACGGCGATGACAATGGCCCCGAGATTACCGCGAGTTTTCCATCCCACTTTCTTGAAGCTCGGATAGCGAATGTCGCTGATCATCAGCAACGAGAGTCCGAGCATGACTCCGGCAAGCACATATTTCCAGATGCCGAGCTCATGATCATTTTGATAAAGATCGATCAGCAGGAAGGTGAGTGAGGCAATGAAACCTGCCGCCATCGGGATGGGGAGTCCGCGAAAGTCGCTGGAGTCACCAGATTTTTTCGGCATCGCAGCAAGGCAGTTGAATTTTGCCAAGCGCATTGCGCCGCAGATCAGATAGATCAGCGCAATCGCCCATCCGGCATTTCCCAGCGGAAAGAGCACGGCACGAGAGAGCAGCATCGCCGGAGCCATGCCGAAGGAAATGATGTCGGCGAGCGAATCAAACTCCCGACCGAATGGCGAATCCTGACCACCAAGGCGCGCAAGGCGGCCGTCGAGAAGATCGAAAAGGCAGGAGCCAAAGATCAGCATGATCGCGTACTCGTAGTAGCGATGGGAAATTTCATAATACTCTTTCGCGGTCAGAGGAATATGACCGGTGACTTTTTGAACCTCGATCAGGCCCTTGAAAATCATGAGCACCGCGAAGAACCCGCAAGCGAGGTTGCAGGCGGTCATGAGATTGGGCAGGAAATAGATCCTTGGTTCGTCTGGCTCGTTTTGCCGTGTCATGCGCGGGAATCTTCCACTGGAACCGGCGGATGAACAATGGAAAATCGATGGATTGCCGAGCGCTTGACGGCCGTTATGGTCTCCTCATGCGAGCGGACGAATTGAATGTGGATTCGGCAATGGGTGAGATCATGCAGGCCCTGCCTGGGGCGAAACGCGCGCTATTTGCCAGATACCACCTTGGAGGTTGTCAGAGCTGCGCATTTTCCGACAAGGAGACGCTAGTCGAGCTTTGCGCGCGCTCGGAGCTGAATGCGGACGAGGTGATGGGCCATTTGCTGGACAGTCACCGGCATGATCTTACGATGTTGATCGAACCCGTCGAGGCGCAAAAACGATTAGCGGAGTTTCGTGTCATCGATGTCCGAACACGCGAGGAACACGAGGCTGTGAGCATCGGTTCCTCTGAATTTCTTACGCAGGAACTCCAACAAGGGGTCTTTGCGGGTGATCCATCTGCCAAGATCCTTTTGTACGATCACAGCGGTCGTCATGTGCTGGATCAAGTCGCATGGTTTCGAGGACACGGGCTGCATGAGACTTACGGTCTGCGTGGAGGAATTGACGCGTGGAGTCGTGAGGTTGATTCGAAAATTCCCCGCTATCGGTTGGAAATGGATGACGGGGCATAACTCGGCATCGGTACCGAATGCGGCTTGGTGCTTCGAGGGATTTCATCGTAATGCCGATTGATGATTGACGGCGGGGGACGTATCATCATTTTTCAATAGCAATGATCGCAAGACTTCGTGGCAAGGTCATCGAGGCATACCCAAACCGCTTGGTGGTGGATGTGCATGGGGTAGGCTATGAAGTTTTGGTGCCTCTTTCCACCTTTGATCGTTTGCACGCGGCTGAGGGATTGGATGTCGATTTGCGAACGCACCTTCACATCCGCGAAACCGCGCACACACTCTACGGCTTTGCGAGCGAAGAGGAGCGCGATGTTTTTTTGATGCTGATTGAGCGGGTTAGTGGGATAGGTCCGGCGATCGCGATGGCGGTGCTGAGCGGGCTTCCGGTGGCGCGCTTCAAGAGCTGTGTGGTGGCAGGAAATGTCGCCGAGCTTTCAAGGGTCAAAGGGTTGGGCAAAAAGACCGCTGAGAGGATTGTTTTGGAACTCAAGGACAAGGTCGGGGTGACCGATACCTGGCAGGATGCGGCAGCGGGAGCGGTCAGCCCCTCGGCAGCCGACGCCGAGTTGGCCTTGATTGCGCTCGGGTACAAGCAGGTCGACGCGAGAAAAGCCGTGCGTCGCGTGCTTGAGGAGGATGCCGGAGCGGCAGTCGAGACACTGGTGCGGGGCGCTCTGCGGGCCCTGCAGGGCTAGGTCTGGGAACGCCAGCCATGGCCGAATTTTCTCATGCTCATGAGAAATTTTGGACAAATTTTTCACTGGCAACGCTCAGTTGATTGGCTATGTTGATAGCCGTATCCCACAACCACAAACCAACTATAAAACCATGAAATTGTTCATCACCGCGCTCTGCGCATCCATGCTTGTCATCCCGATGTCCTACGCCAGCGATTGCGAAAAGGGCAAATGCGATAAGGAAAAGGAAGAAGGCACCCTCCTCTCCGATTGCGGCAAGTGCGAGGATAAGAAGGATAAAGATTGCGAGAAAAAGGAATGCGACAAGGAAGAGGGAACTCTTCTTGCCGACTGTGGCAAATGCGAAGACAAAAAGGACAAGGATTGCGAAAAGAAGGAATGCGATAAGGAGGAAGGCACCATGCTTGCCGATTGCGGCGAGTGTGAGAAAAAGAAAGATTGTGAGAAAAAAGAGTGCGATAAGGAAGACGGCACTGTTGCCTGATTCTTTAATGCTTCACTTCTGTTGATTTGAATTCATTTACTCATGAAGCCGTCGGGTTAATAAATCCGGCGGCTTCCTTATTTTCAGTCATTTTGAAATCATGATCGAAGTCGTGTGCGGGATCATCCGTGATGAATTGGGGCGGGTGTTGGTTGGCCTGCGCCCTGAAGGCAAACATCTGGGCGGACTTTGGGAGTTTCCTGGCGGCAAGGTGGACCCAGGTGAATCGGCAGAGGAGGCACTCGCTAGAGAATTGCGTGAGGAATTGGGCATCGATGTGAAAGTTGGTGAGGCGCTTGATACTGTGCGCTGGCGTTATGAGTCGGCGGAGATCCGACTGAGGCCGCACCTTTGTGAAATTCTCGGGGGCGTGATCGAGGCGATGAGCCATGAGCGAGTCGATTGGTTTGCCATCGGTGATTTGCGAGGTCTTGATTGGGCGCCGGCGGATGTGCCGATTCTCTCGCAAATTGAATCGCTGTGGGGCTAGAGATGAATTGACGACGGCAGCCTGAGGGTCATAGGGTGATTGGGTAGTTAATGGCCATGAACCCAACTCGCATCTTTGGCTTATTCGCATTCTTTCTGCACGCAATCCCTGCGGCAGCCCAGGCTCCCGCTTTGGGTGAATTGGATGCGCTCAAAAAAGCGGCTTTTCGGGTCGACCAGCAAATCGCGTCATTTTACCGATCCAAAAATCTCAAGGTTCCGGATGTGACGGATGATGCGACCTTTCTGCGACGAGCTTTTTTGGTCACGGTTGGACGGATTCCGACGACGGAGGAGGCATTGGATTTCATTGAGATTGATGACGCGGCCAAACGTGAGTTGCTGATTTCCCATTTGATCAACTCGGAGGGGTATTCCAGTCACCTGAGCAACTGGATGTTCGATCTGTTGCGAGTGAGCGATGTGCGCAACGGAACGATGGCAACCAACGAGCCATACCGTCACTGGGTACGTGAGGCGGTCGCGTCAAACATGCCATGGGATCGCTTTGTCACGAGCTTGATCGCCTCGACTGGTGACGGATGGAACCAGAACACGGCGGCAGTGGGGTATTACACGCGGGACTTCGGCATGCCGCTCGACAACCTTTCCAATACGATGCGGATCTTTCTCGGCAAGCGCATGGAGTGCGCGCAATGCCATGACGATCCGTTTGGTGAAACCGAGCGACATGACTTTTACGAGCTGGCCGCCTTCACGCACGGCCAGGATTCCGTTCGCAGGCATTTGATGGAGCCGCTCTTTCACGAACTGAGCGTCGGTGAGAAATACCTCAGCACCGACTACCACGTCGGGCGGATGCTTTGGGACTCGGTTTACGCTTTATCGCTTGGTGGCGACGGCGCGGGTCGCATCGCCCTGCCGCCGGACTATCAGTATCGCGATGGCAAACCGGGCGAGATCATTGCGGGTAAGACGCCATTTGGAAAAATGGTGCGGATGTCGGATCGCAATGAAAAAGGAGGTGGTCGCAAAGAGTTGGTCGACTGGATGGTCAATAAGACCGGCGATCAGTTTGCCTCGGTCATCGCCAATCGCATGTGGAAGCGCGTGATGGGCAAGGGGGTGATTGAGCCAGTGGACGAGTATGTCGAAGCCGAGGACACCAATCATCCCGAGTTGGTCAAGTTGCTCGGCAACCTCATGCGCGAGCTCAACTACGATCTGCGAGCGTTTCAGCAGGTGTTGTTGCTGACGAGGACCTTTCAATTTGCGACCAATCCGAATGCATCAGTGGTTGAGGGTGGGGATGATTTTCATGGACGAAAAATCGAGCGTCTGTCGGCCGAGCAAATTTGGGATTCTTTGATCACGCTGGCTGACGGCGACCCTGATCGAAAACCGCGAAGGAAACTCGACGACCGCATCATGGTGAATGGTCAGCCGGTATTGGTGGGCAAGAAACTCATGTCGCAGTTGTCCAAAGAAGTTCTAGCCTTGCAAACCAAGGAGGAAGTTCGCGCTTATCACGACAGCCTTGTGCACGAGATCAAATCCGATTCCTCGTCTGCCGGAGATTCTTCCATGATGTCGATGACTGGTGCGGGCGGGCAAGACGCTGATAAATTTCTGCGGGCCTCTGAGCTCGCGTCGCCTGCGCCGCGCGGACATTTCCTTTATCTTTTTGGCGCGTCCGACCGTGAGGTGGTCGATGGCGCCAGCAAGGATCCAAATGTGGGTCAGGTGCTTTCGCTCATGAACGGATTCGTGCAGAATCAACTCGTCAATCGTCGCGCAGCCCATTTGTACAAGAGCCTTGATGGTGCAGCTTCGGATGCGGAAAAAATTCGGCGACTGTATCTGGCGATTTTGAGTCGCACGCCAACGACGGATGAAATGGCGATGATGAGCGAGGAGCTTGAGGCGCGAGGCGAAGAGGGATGCCGCAATGTGGTTTCGTGCTTGGTGATGTCGTCCGAATTCCTGTTTCTCCAATGAACTATGAGTGATTCACATTTTCAAAAGAACGACGAATTGACCCGCCGCCATTTCATGGCGAATGCGGCGCGCACTTTTCTCGGTGTGCATTTGGTCCCGATGCTGGGACCGACCATCGCATCGGCGGCTCCTGCCAATCCTATTGAAGGCAAGGCAAAGCATGTGATTTACCTTTTCATGGCGGGCGGCATGAGCCATGTGGACACCTTCGATCCCAAGCCCAAGAAGAAGGAAATCATGGGCAAAACCGAGGCGATCGCGACCAAGGCGGATGGCGTCATGGTCGGCCACTACCTCAGCAAAACGGCGGGGGTCATGGACAAGGTATGCGTGATCAACTCCATGAATTCCACGCAGGGTGCACACGAGCAAGGCGCCTATGTCATGCACACCAGCTATGACATGCGAGGCACGGTGAAGCATCCTTCGCTGGGTTCGTGGGTGCTGAAACTTGGTGGAAAGATCCACCCCGAACTGCCTGGCTATGTGGCCATCAATAGTGCGCCAGAGATGACGGGCGGCGGATTTTTCGGCGCCAAGTATTCAGCCGCACCCGTGGGCAGCCCCGAGGAAGGCTTGAAAGATTCGCATCGTGGACCAGCGCTTTCCGAGGAAGATTTTCGTCGTCGCTTGACACTGGCCGACAAGTTGAACCGTCAGTTCCACGGACGTTATCCGAATGTGGATGTCAAAGCGTACGAGGAACTTTATCGCGATGCGGTGGCTTTGATGAATTCAAAGGACCTTGAGGCGTTTGATTTGAGGCGCGAATCGGAGGGCACACGCGCACTTTATGGCTCGGGTCGTTTTGCCCAAGGTTGCCTTTTGGCACGACGCTTGGTCGAGCGAGGTGTGCGCTTTGTTGAGGTGCAGTTGGGCGGTTGGGACACCCACTTCGACAACTTCACGGCGGTGGCGGGACGCTGCAAGGAGTTTGATCAAGCCTATGCCGCTTTGCTCACCGATTTGGAAAATTGCGGCATGCTCAAGGACACTCTCGTGGTCGTGGCGACTGAGTTTGGTCGCACGCCCGAGATCAATACCGATCATCAAAGCGGGCGTGACCATCATCCCTCGGCATTCAGTTGCTTGTTTGCGGGTGGTGGTGTGAAAGGCGGGATGAAATACGGAGAAACCGATGCTTCGGGCGCAAGGGTCAGAGAAGGATTGGTGAGCGTGCAGGATTTCAACGCCACCATTGCTCACGCGCTCGGGCTCAATTGGAATGAGATCATCATTTCACCAAGCAAGCGACCATTCCAGATCGCTGACAAGGGCAAGCCGCTGACCTCGATTTTCAGTTGATTGTTTCGCGCGAGGAGCTGAGTGCTTGTTCGATTTGCGAAAAAATTTCCTGCGGTGACATCCCTGCATCCCTCAGCGATGCGATCGATTGTGAATCGGCTCGTTTTGCTAGGCGCTTGCCCTGCGGATCGGTAACCAGCGGATGATGAAGGTAGTCGAGCGCTGGAAGTTTGAGCAAGGCTTGAAGCAGTCGATGCACATGAGTCGAGTGCAAGAGGTCCTCGCCACGGGTGACATGAGTGATGCCTTGAAACGCATCATCGACCACGACCGCGAGATGGTAGGCAGGACCAATGTCCTTGCGGGAAAGAATCACATCACCGAGCAGTGATGGATCAACCCGGATGACTCCATATCGCAAGTCGGTGAATTCAAGCGGTCCACATAATTGGGAGGCTGCAATTGAATCCAGTCGCCATGAATGGGCGAGGCCACTTGATATTTTTTCCTCTCGTTGATCGGGGTGGAATGAGCGACAGGTGCCGGGATAAGGAGGTCCATCGGGTCCGTGCGGCGCGTTCGTGATGCGTGCGGATTCGGCGATGATTTCGCCGCGCGTACAAAAACATGGATAGACCACGCCAAGTGACTTCAACTCAGTGAGCGCGGATTGATAGGCCGCACTGCGAGTCGATTGACGCAAGGGTGAATCATCCCACGGCAGGCCGAGCCATTGAAGATCTTCTTCGATCGCGTCGTAGTAAGGAGCCTTCACGCGCGTGGTATCGATGTCTTCAAAGCGCAACAGGAATCGGCCATGCGGGTATTGCTTTGCCAATGCTTGTGCGACCCACGCGGCGTAGGCATGACCCATGTGCATCAGGCCCGTAGGGCTGGGTGCGAATCGCGTGACAACAGCCTTGTTGTCCAATTCCCGGGTGAGGCCCTGGAGTTTCAAGGTCATGATGTGATTTCAGATAGCGATCGATGCGAGACTCTCGAAATCCTGAGTGATTGCCGCAAATCGATCGGCGTCGATCACGGGGCTCTCCTCAATCTCAGGCGGTGTTGGAAGTTTGATCCAACTGCGGCATCCTCCAAAAGCACTGGTGTAGGTAAGCTCCCATGGTTCGCTGAGTTTGAAAACTCGCACCAGCGCGACATGGATGCTTCCAGAGTCCATCCCTTTGCCCTGCCAGTCGAAGCGATCGCGCACCGTGGCCTCGGTGAGAATGTGGTAAGGGGCGAGCGCGGCGACTTTTTCCCAATCCGTGAGCGTTACCGCGTGGATCGCTTCGGCACGGTGGGTGAAGCAAACCGTGTCGCCTGTTTGCCATTCGGCGAGTGATTGGACATTGCCTTCGCGGACATGATCGGCCTGCGCGTGAAAGCGGGTGGGAAATAGATAAAATGATTCGTGCGCGAATGAGAATCCATCGCGACCTTCGTGGATGCCGCCCTTGCGCAGAATGATGCTTTGCCTTCCTTGCGCGAGGGCATCACAGACGACCTGCCATTCTTTGAAGCCGATGCTCGGATTCATGGACTCAGTTCAGGTCGTCGGCAGTGACCGATGTTTGTTCGCGATTGCCTAATAGCCGCGCCTGATAAACGACGCGTTCCGAGGTTGGATCAAAGTGATAACCGTGGCAGTTGGGACAAAGGCTGGTGCCGCTGCCGACGATTGAATCGCAGCCTTCGCAGACCTTGTAGGCAGTCGGGTTGGCGGCAATTTTGGCGGCGGTGGCCGCGCGGCTGGATGTGGTAGACTCGGGCATGGGGTTCAGAAAAAAAGCGGCACCGGCAGGCCGGTCCGCTTGATTTTCAATGGGTGCGGATGCGATCCGTGAATTTTCACCATTAGGCAATGGCTGCCATCGACTTCGAGGTCTTACTCTTGAGGTTGGCGGCCTTGTTCGGGTGGATGAGGTTGCGCTTGGCGGCCTTGTCCACGGCGGAGGAGAACTCAGAGCTGGCTTTGGCGGCGCCTTCCTTGTCGCCCGAGGCGATGGCGGCGAGCGTCTTTTTGCGCAAGGTCTTGATGCGGCTCTTGGCGGCGCGGTTGCGCTCGGTGCGGACGATGGTCTGGCGGGCGCGTTTGATGGATGACTTGTGGTTGGCCATGATGGATGATGAAAGGTGGGTCGCTTGCTTGCGGGGGCGCAAATTAGGGGATCGAGGCGAGGTGTCAAGCTCGTCTTTTGGGGAAATTCCCGACTTTCGGGTCAGCCACGAGGATATCGGCTGCCAGTGCCAGCCATCTGACTGGTCCTCGCGGGCGAGCTGCGAATCGATTTGCGGATGACAAAGACATCGGCGCCGTAGCCCACGCGGTCGTAGAGGTCGGCGACATCGCGGCTGGACATGCGGATGCAGCCGTATGAGGCGGGTCTGCCGAGGCGGTGTTCCTCGGGTGTGCCGTGAATATAAATGGTGCGCCTGAAGGCGTTGCGATTGCGTTGCTCGGTGCCCTTGAGCCAGAGAATGCGGGTGACGATCGGGTCACGGCCTGGTGCGTTGGGCTTGAGAATTTCTCCTGTGCGTCGGCGGCTTTTGAAAACACTGCCAAGCGGCGAGTCGCAGCCGATTTTTTTGGCGACTTGGAGTCGACCCAGTGGTGTGCAGTTGCTGCCTGGGCGATCACCGCAGCCAAATTTGGATGTGGAAATTTTGTAACTCTTGACCGGCACACCATCGCGCACGAGCAGCATTTTTTGATCGTTGATGCTGACAATCATCTTGTTCCGATTGTCCCTGCCGATTCCCGCAAATCCTCCAGTACTGCAGCTGGTCAGACCGCATGCCGCCGCGAGTGCGATGACTGCGATCGAGGCTTGGAGAAGTTTTTTCATATCAATATAGCGGCGATCATTTGCGCTTCGCAACTTCAGTGGCCGTTTGGGCGGGCTCAGACCAAAGCATGCGTGAGAGCGACGAGAGCGAGGTGTAGAAAAAGCCGATGGGGAATGGCAGAAGAAGAATCGCTGAAGACACATTGCCCTTCATCGCGGCCTCTATGACGACAAAGAGGAAGAAGGAACCGAACAGAAGCTCCACAAACGGCGTGAGGGTTTTCATCGCCTTGTAGCTGCTCTTTTTCCAATCAGTCGCCTTGTTTTGGCTGATGCCGTATTTCGGTGTGCGAACAAAGGCGGTTTGGTGGTTGAAGACAGCCTCCAAGACAGCCTTCGCATTGCTGATCGACATGCCGATTCCGAGCGCGAGCAGCAGGGGAAGGTAAGGGATTTCTTTCCACCAAGTGCCAGGGCGCAGGGCTTTTTGCGAGAAAAGGTAAAAGACGATCACCGAGACCGATGAGAAGAAGAAGATCGGTACATTGATGATGTAGTAGGTGAAGGTTCCAAAGTCAGGCTGCCATTGCTGATTCGGGTAAATCAGGAAGCAGAGAAGGATCAGAAGAAGGTAAGCGAAGTTGGAGGTGAGGTGGAAAGTTGCCTCCAGCTTGACGCTGAAAGGAACATCGCTGCGCCAGATGGCGGGGAGAACTTTTTTGCAAACTTGGATCGAGCCTTTCGTCCAGCGATGTTGCTGACTTTTAAAACCATCCATGTCGATGGGCAGCTCGGCAGGCGTTTCGACATCGTTCAAGAAAATGAAGCGCCATCCCTTGAGTTGGGCGCGGTAACTGAGGTCCATGTCCTCGGTGAGCGTGTCGTGCTCCCATCCGCCCGCATCGGTGATGCAGGACTTGCGCCAGATGCCGCCAGTGCCGTTGAAGGTGAAGAAACGACCCGAGCGGTTGCGAGCGGTTTGCTCGAGCTCCATGTGACCATCGAGGAACATCGCTTGAATGCGAGTGAGCACATTGTAGCAGCGGTTGAGATGACCCCAACGGGTTTGGATCAGGCCGATTTTCTCATCGCTGAAAAAGTGGATCGTTTTTTGCAGCAGGTCAGGGTTCGGGACGAAGTCCGCATCGAGGATCAGTAGAAATTCGCCCTTCGCAGTGCGTGTGCCATTTTCGAGGGCGCCAGCCTTGAAGCCGGTGCGATCGCTGCGGTGGATGTGATCGGCGTCGAAGCCGAGCGCCTTGAGGCGATCAATGCCCTCGCGGCATATGTCGACAGTCTGGTCGGTCGAGTCGTCGAGAAGTTGGATCTGCAGCTTGTCCTTGGGGTAGTCGAGCGCGGCAACCGCATTGAGCAGGCGGTCGACCACGTGCATTTCGTTGAAAACAGGAAGCTGGACGGTGACGACTGGGAGCTCCTCGAAGCGCGACACAGGTTCTGGGCGCTTGCGGGCGTGTTTGAGATAAAGAAAAACAATCCCAAGGCGGTGCGAGCCGAAGCCGGCCAATCCGATGAGAACGAGGATGTACGCGGCGTACCAGATGGGCGAGGACCAGTCCATGAGGGAGAAAAATCAGATGAGGGCAGAAGAGGCGATTGATTCAAAGGACTTGAATATCAATCGCCGACGAGCCCGAGTGAAGCAGTCGGGCAGGGTGGAGTCAAGCGCCAGAGGCCGCGAGATCTCCCGTCATCGTGTGTGGACCACAAAGTATGTCCGTCCGCTGCTGAATCACTCGCGGCGATTGAGCGCCATCATGAGGAAGTAGAGCAGTTGCGCCACCGAGCCGACGGCGGCGGCGACATAGGTCATCGCGGCCCAGAAGAGGGCGTTTTTGGCGCGCTCATGCTCGATGCTTGCCGAAATGCCGCTGCGCTCCATCCATGCGAGGGCGCGATTGCTGGCATCGAATTCAACCGGCAAGGTGATAATCGAGAACAATGTGGTGACAGCGAAAAGGCCGACCCATGTCCAAAGAATGGTCGGGTTGCTCATGAGGCTCACCCCAACCAGACCGGCGATCATGATGAAATTGAGGATCTTGGTCGAAAGCTGAACAGCTGGAACCATTTTCGAGCGGAAAGTGAGCCAGTGGTAAGCCTGCTGATGCTGGATCGCATGACCGCACTCGTGGGCGGCGACCGCGGCGGCGGCGATCGAGTTCACATGGTAGACTGGCTCGCTGAGGTTCACGGTTTTTTTGATCGGGTCGTAGTGGTCAGTGAGTTGTCCCTCGACGCTGATCACGCGGACATCGGTGATGCCGTTTTGTCGCAGCATCAGCTCGGCCACCTCGGCACCTGTCATGCTGATGGGGATTTGCGAGTACTGGCTGAATCGGCGTTTGAGCATGCCGCTGATGAGCATGCTGGCGACCATCGTGACGCCGATGATGAGCAAGTAGAGCGGAGAAAAACCGCCTGGTGCTGGTGCCAATTGGGCGAGGATGGTGATTTCAGGAATCATGGTGTGTGTTTAGCAAGTGGTTGTTGCCCTGTAAACGTATCCGTTGGCAAAATTGGTTCAAAATATTTTCATCGGCTTTCGATTTGTCGACATTAGATTGAGTCATCCGCACCTGCCATGAGAATTGTGTATCGCGTCAACTTCCGCACCGACCCAGGTCAATCGCTTTGGCTCAAGCACGCCATTGTTATGGGCAAGGACGGCGCGAGGCTCGAGCAGGTGTTGCCCATGCGATGGCTCAATGACTCGCAGTGGGAAATTGGCGTGGATTTGAATGGATCCGGCTCCTTGCGGGTCGAGTATGCCTACCAGCTGAGACAGGAAGGAAATGGAGTCGAGCTCGACGAATGGGGTGACGCGCGGGTGATGGAGCTGGATTTTGCCAAGCGCGATGTCGTGCTGCGACGCGACACCTGGTGCTCGGCGGGTACGGTGGATCATGCGTTCGAGACCAAGGCCTTTGACGCGATCCTGCCACCGCGCGGGCCCTTCGCTACGGCTGCCATGCCAAAGGGAGCCAACCACGGGTTCAGCCTCCGAATGTCCGCTGTGCCCGAAGGCATGGTGCCATGCTTGCTGGGCGGGGTTCGTGAAATTGGCGACTGGAATTGGGATCAAGCCGTGCCGATGAAGGAAGTGGCACCCAACCATTGGGAGGTGAATTTGTACCTGCCGCCTGATTGGCGCATCGAGTACAAGTACGGTCTCTATGAG
>JBMTCI010000006.1:0-12668 GCA_049430745.1 Luteolibacter sp.
GTCATCGACACCACCTGCGGCGATGTCATGAAAGTCTGGCGCCGCGTGCGAGGTTACGCAAAGGAAGGTGTGACATCCATCATCCACGGCAAATCAACGCACGAGGAAACACGCGCGACCGCTTCACGGGCACTGGGGGAGGCCGGCGACGGAAAATACTTGGTGGTACTCACGCTCGATGATGTCGACTATGTTTGCCGCTACATTCGAAACGGTGGCGACAAGACGGAATTTCTCAGCCGCTTCAAGGATGGAGTTTCGCCGAATTTCGATCCTGACAAGCACCTTGCCAAGGTCGGCATCGCCAACCAGACCACCATGCTCAAGAGCGAGACCGAGGAAATCCAGCGTCGCATACGCGAAGCGATACGGGATCGCGACGGTAGCGATGCGGCCTTCCAGATGTTCGATACCATTTGTGGCGCGACACAGGAGCGTCAGGATGCCTTGTTTGAAATGCTGCGTCATCCGATGGACCTGATGATCGTCGTCGGCGGCTACAATAGCTCCAACACCGCTCACTTGGTTGAGATCGCCGAGCAAAAGCTGCCCACTTTTTTCATCCGCGGCGCCTCATGCATCGAATCGCTCGAGCGCATCGTTCATTACGACCTTCACCGCCATGAAGAAGTGAGTTCCGATTACGCTGATCTCATTGCAAGCGAGCGACCGCTTAACATCGGCATCACCGCTGGTGCCTCATGTCCGAACAACCTGATCGAAGAAACGATTCAAAGAATCTTCGAGTTGCGCGGAGTCAGTCGCGAGCAACTTGCCACGGCCTGATCAAAGGTATGGCATGAAGGCCTTGTAGACTTCGGGAGGAATGTCGAGCAGGCTGTAATCTTTGGATGCGACAAACAGCAGGCTTTGCTTGCCGTTGCCGAGCAGTTCGTTGTTGGCACCAAAAACCTGATGCTCGAGCGTGCAGAACTTGCGGTTAAAGTCGGCCACGCGGATCTTGACCGTGATGGTGTCGAACTCCCTCGCCTCACGCACGAACTTATGCTCAAACGAACGCGTGAGGATGTAAAAATGCGTGGTTTTGAGATCAAAATCAGGCATCGCCGCATTGAAGAAAAGCTCGCGGGTTTTGCCGACATACATGCCGTACATGCCGAAGTAGACATTGCCGACGGAATTGGTGTCGGCATAGGTCGCAATGGTCGAGTAAACAAACCATTTGCCCTCGAAATGACCCGCAATATCATGGTGATTGAGCTCCCGTGGAGCCACCACCTCGCTGCCGGCAACCACATGCGCGGTTTTAGTGATCGCGCGGATGGCCGGAATCTCAGAGGCCGCTTCGATCACCTCCCCCGCCTTGGCGCTGACGACCCGCAAGAGGTCGGCATTGAACACCAGCCAGATCACATGCATCAGCGGCAACAAAGAGCCAAGCACCAGCAACGAGTTGGCACCCGTGCAGTACCCGAAGGCAAAGATCACCAGCGAGATGCTGGCCAGTGAAAGCATGCGGATCTGCGGCAGCGCTTGCTGCGAGTTTGGCACAAAGCACCGCGCGATGGCCAATGAAGCGTAGCCGACAAAAAACGAGGCGTAAAACACCATGAAATACTCAAGCTCGAGGTTGGCCCAGAGGCTGACCAACACCGCCACAGCTATGAGCAAAAAGCTTGGGATCGGCGATTCAAGAACCCGCTTGGGGATCATTCCGAGCAGGACATTTTCATTCTTGGCGAAATTGATTCCCAAAAACCATTTGAGGGCAATGTAACCGCTATCGATGGTCGTGATCGCGCAAATTCCGAGAAAGGTAAAGTAGGCCGCAGGGAGCAGACCAGCACTCGCATCGTCCATGCGATCGATGAAGGTGACGATGATGTCATGCGCGTAGCGGAAACCGTCGAGACCGGTCGTGCCGATTGCTGCCAAACCGCTTTTGCCCATCACCCACGAGGCAAGACAGCCATGCACGATGAGCAGCAAAAAGAAGATGACGCCGCCAAACATGTAACTGGCGCGGATCGAGGCATTTTCGCGGTGCATCTGGATCGCCCGCTGCCAGTGCTGGAGATCAAGCCATGGCCCGACCAAAAGACCGACCAAAAATGGAATGACAAATCCCGCGAGGTTTGGACCTTCCCAATTTCCTGATCCCTCAAAACCAAAATCGATCCATGACCCCGATTCGGGATGTAGACCGACGATCAGACGAATCAAGCAGATGAGCACCACCGCACCAAAAATCGCGTGGGCCGCTTTGATGCGCTGGATGCCGAATTCCTCACCAAAGAGACATCCGACCGCCAGGATCACGAAGACGACCATGCCAAGGTAGAGGGCATTGAGACCGCCCGTGAACAATTGGATAGGGCCGAAAAGGTACTTGGTCAGAGCAAATACCGTGAGGCCGATCGCAAGCAGCTGATAGAGATAGAATATGAGCCGGAAAGGCTTGGAAAATTTCTCAAAGAAAATTGCCAGTGATTCGCGCCCACCCGCCTGACGACGCGCCAAGATGTGCGTCAGGAAACCGAACAGCATCAGGCCCGCCGCATTGGGAATCGCGAAGCACAGGAGACCTTTGAGGCCGAACATGAAGGTCACCTGCACGCTGAAAAACAAGCCAAGCCCCCACATCCACGCCAATGCCACGGAATTGCCCCAGAAAAATTCGTTGATGCGTCGTAAATTCATCGGCAACCACAAAGAACCCGTATTAGGGCCGGGCGGCAAGCCGTATTGTTGACGAATTCAGCTGCACGGGCATGAAAAACCCTTCATGCGGGCCGATCATGTATTTCGACCGCATCCATCCTTTGCGGTTGCTGGAAACGAGCGACCCCGCTTAAATCCCCGCCACTCCAGAACTGACCCACCTCATTTTCCAATGATCGAAAACATTCGCAAATACCAAGGCCTAATCCTGTTCTTCATCGCGATCGTCATCATCTCGCTGGTGGTTGGCATCAAGGACGATCTTTTCAGAGGCGGCGCCGGTGGTCAGGCCGTTTATCGGATCAATGGCCGCACCTACAGCGACAAGGAATTTCAGAAGCTTGGCGCTGGCGCTTTTGAGCTAGCTGGCGGACTTGCCCGCGCAGGCGACTTCAGCCTCTACCAGTTTCTCATCGAACTTTCCCAAGGCGCGACCAGCCAAGACGATGCCACCGAGAAGTTTTTTGTCGGGCGCATGATCCTGCGTGAGGCGAAAAACGAACTGGGCGTTCATCCCGGAGAAACTGAGATCACTGAATACATTCGCAATCTCGCCGCCTTCAGCGACAAGGACAAGGCATTCAACCAAGAAACCTACAACAACTTCATCCAGAAAGTCATCGGCCGACTCGGCATGACCGAAAATGATTTGCGCGAACTCGCATCGGACGCAATCGCCGCAAGTCGCATCAACCGCATCATCGGCAGCGGACTTGCCACAAACCGCGACGCCGTAGCGACTAAGAATGCGCTCGAAAAACAACAGATCAGCGGCAGCCTCGCATGGATCGACATCGCTCCACTCGAAGCTGGCATCAAGCCCACCGAGGAAGAAATCAAATCTTATTGGGAACCCATTCAGGATGCGTTCATGACCAACGAAAAACGCAAATTTACCTACATCATCGCCAGCCCCAAACCAAGCGCGCCGAAAGAAGCAGACAAGCTCGCAGACCAAATGCTCAAGGATGAGGAAAAGGCGAAAAAGCAACAGGAACGCGAAACCGCAGCCAAAGAAGAGGCACGCAAGAACCAGATCGAGCTTGATGGCTTGGTCGATGAATTTTCCTTCCTGCTTGAAGAGCAAAAAGGCTCGGGATTCGAAGAATTAGCCGCAAAGAATCAATGGACGGTCAGCTCCACCGACATGATCTCAAAGGACAAGTCACCTGCCGAGTTGAATGTCAAACTTCGCTCTTCCAGCATGGGCGGCAATGCAATCGACGAATTGTTCCAAATTGAGGCCACCACCGATCCGCTATCCAGAATTTCTCAACCCATCGCCATCGGTGAAAATCAATGGCTCATTGCGCGACTGGACGCTGATGAAAAACCGCGAGCCAAAACATTTGAGGAAGCCCGCGAAGAGGCGCTCAGCCGCCTAGTGTCGGAAAAGGCCTTTGAGGCCTTGAAAAAGAGCGCACAGGACACCAAGGAAAAAATCAGCACAGCGATCGCAGGCGGCAAGTCCTTTGCCGACGCAGCCAAGGAAGCGGGCATTGCCGATGCCAACTTGAAGGCCTTCAGCAAGGTCAACGCCACTCCCCGCCCCACCGAAACGAACGAGCCCAAACAGCTTTTCCAAAAAATTTCCAATGTGGATCCCGGCAAGATCGCCGACATCATCACGGAAGAAAAACGCGCGTTCATCGTTCTTGTCTCAAGCCGCGAGGTCGAGAAAGACCCGAAGGTCGGTGATGTGCTTAAAACCCGGGCTGAATCAAGCGCCTCAGAAAACGAATCGCTTGCTTACACCGATTGGCTCAAGGAGCGCACCGCCGCGGCCAAGGTTGAGTCACTGATCAAGCGCTGAAACCAGCAGTCTGCCGATCAACCCGATTATCACCCATGGCGGCGGACGATACGCTCGAAAGCCTCTTCGACGAAGCCAATGGTCACTTGGCACTCGGGGAGCTTGATGAGGCGGTCGCCTTGTATCGCCGCTGTGTCGAGATCGACCCCGATTGCTTCGATGCGTGGCATGCGCTGGGCATGGGGTTGATGAAAATCGGCAATCTACGCGAGGCCATAGGCTGCGGACTCAAGGCCGTGACCCTGCGCCCAAATGATCTTCTGGCATGGACGAGCTTGTCTCAGATGTACGTACGCGATGGAAACATCCCCGAAGCCGAATCCGCCAAAGCCAACGCGCGCATCCTCTCCCTTGGAGGCAAGGTTGCTCGGTGATTTCTCACCGACTTCATCTCTGAGAAATCGACACATGGTCGATTAGGCGCACCTCGTCATAAAACACCGCCGCCGCCAAAATCACTGGCCGCTTGATGTCCGCAACTGGCTGCAAGGTCTCGGCATCGACCAGCTCAAGGTAATCGATTTTCAAATGCTCGGACTCCGCCAATCGTTTTCTGGCATGCCCAAGAATTTCATCGGCGCTCTGAAATTTTGCCGCCTCGTTGAGCGCGCGAAAAATGATTGGAGCATCCTCGCGGTGGGTGGCGCTAAGCCTGGTATTGCGCGATGAGAGGGCAAGTCCGTCTGATTCGCGAACCGTTGGCGACTCAACAATTTCCACCGGCACATCGAGATCGCGTACCATGCGGCGAATGATGGCCAGTTGCTGGAAATCCTTTTCACCAAAGACCGCCGCATGACAGGCGCTGAGCATGAAGAGTTTCAAAACAACCGTGCAAACGCCATCAAAGTGGCCGGGCCTTGACGCACCGCACAAGGATCGGGAAAGGAAATTTTCCGTGACGAGCGTCGAGCGATCAGGCGCGTACATCTCACGGACATCCGGCACGAAAACCACATCCACCGCTGCGGCCTGACACTGCATGAGATCGGTTTCCAGCGGTCTTGGGTAGGCATCAAGATCATCCTCGCGGTCAAACTGGATGGGGTTGACGAAAATCGAAACAATCACAACGCCATCGGGTCCAGCTACTTCACGGGCATGCTTGATCAATGCCATGTGACCCCGGTGCAGCGCGCCCATGGTTGGCACCAAAACACGCCTACCCGCGTATTGCTCATCGCCGAGCAAAATTTCCCTCAATGCCGATCCTGTCGTCACTACCTGCATGGTTCTATGCATCGTCGCTTTTTTGCGCGGCCGCAATTTCTAAGGCTGAAAAATATCCGTAGGTCAGGATCATCATTGGTTCTGCTGATTTCGTATGGGCTCGCCCGTCGCTCGTTCAAGCAGCCAATCCTTTTCCCCGCATCGCCAATCCAAAGTGACTCGGAACGGTCCATCAGCAACCGACACCCCGGGAAACTCGACCTTGATCTGCAAATTCAACTGCACAGTGGCGCGATCGTCTTGAATCGACACCCGCTCAAAAACCGGATCCGAAAAACGGCACTGCTCGGCATGCTGACAGATGCTGGAAAAAATCGATTCCAATTCGTCTCGGGCAAATGTTCCGTTCGCCTCTTCGGGACTCGTCGCCGAGATCTCGACCTCGGATGCCAGATATGGATGAAGGCTGTACACTGCCAACGCTCGGGTAGCTGGAGCCTGACTGGTGTCCATGCTGAGAACCTCAAACAGTGAGACGCACCGTCTTTTGATCACCTGTTCGGGTGAAAACCACCATGTCGCTGAGAGCACGACGATAATTGATACGACGCTGATGATCAGCTTTTTCATGATGAGGACTTGCCTTGGTTGGGGTCGTGAAAAATGCGGATTCGCGCCTTGTCCGTACCAATAAGATCCTGTGCACGCATCAGCGCCGCGCGGGTTGAGAGGTTGGGATTGCGCGGGTGCGAGAGGAACAAATTGCTTTCGCCCTTTTCCCGATCACATCCCTCTTGCAGCGTCATGAGCACCCCTGAGTTTCTCAATACGCGATACACCTCGCGAGTGGCTCCGGAAACGATGAGATGAAGCCCCTTGCCTCTCATGAAGCGGATCAAATCTTCGAGCGCCATCACGCTGGTCGCGTCGAGATGCCATGCGTTCTTGAGTCGCAAAATGATGACCTGCACGTCGGGGTCGGCGACGGTGCGCTGAATCTGCGTGCGAAACAGTTCGGCCGCTCCGAAGAACAGATCACCTTCAACATGGACAATCGAGATGGCGGGAATCGGCCTGCTTCGCTTTGCATGCACCATCTCGCGAAGTTCACCACCTTCGTCAAAGCCGTACTCGACAAGTTGCGGTCGACTGGCCTTGCGCAGAAACAACGAAATCGAAATTCCAACCCCGATGAAAATCGCCACATAAAGCGGCGCGAGAAGCGTTGCGATGAATGTGCAGATCAATACCAGCGCATCATCGCGAGTCGAGTGCATGCAGATGCGGATCGCGCGACGGTTGAACAATGAAAACGACAACGCGATGACCAAGGCGGCGAGTGCCGATCGGGGCACATAATCGATCAACGGCAAGCCCCAGTGACCCGTGGCGGCGATGAGCAATGCGAAGCTCAGCGTGTAGAGCCCAGAGTAAAATGATGAAAGACGCGTCCGCGCACCCGATGCGTCATTGAGGGTCGATCGTGTCAGCGATCCCGAAGCTGGCATTCCCGAAGCAATCGATGTGGCAATGTTTGCAATGCCAACCGCAAACATGTCCTGGTTCCCCTCCGACCGCTCGCCCGACCTGGAAGAGAGACTTTTGGACATCAGTGAATTTTCCAGCGAAGCAACAAATGCCAAGGCGCAGGCCACGCCAACAAGCTCGGATAAATCCCTAAAAAATCCTGCGCGGATCACATCAGGTAATTCGGGTTTTAGATCAACAAACGAGAAGGTCTGAAATGTTTCCACTCCGGCAAAAGGACCGATCTTTTGATGGATCAGAACACCAAATATCGCCGATGAAATCGTCAGCGTGATTGCAAAGATCGGCCACGCGGGACGCCACGTGCGCAAGGCGAAAAAAATTCCGATTGTGACTGCGCCAATTAGCGTTGGCACCCATTGGATGTTTCCAAGGGCTTTTGCCAGTTCGATGACAAATCCAACAAAGGTGCCGGATGACTCAGGATCGATGAATGAGCCCAATCCCAACCACGGCTTGAGCTGGTTGGCGATGATGAGCACCGCGGCACCGGAAATGTAACCCACCATCACACTTCGGGAAACATACTGAAGCAGATCAGCAATGCGCAGCATCGATCCAAGCACCGCGATGATACCCACCATCGCGACCAGCAATGGGATCAAATCGGCGCTCCTCGCACCAAGATGCGGGTGCGTCGCAAAGAAACTAAAAAGCATGAACGCCGTCGCATTCGTTGGCCCGAGCACGGTCAGGCGCGATGACGCAAAAATCGGCGCAACTATTGCCGCTACTGCGGAGCAGATGATGCCGTACACGATGGGCAACCCAGCAATCGCCGCATAAGCGATGGATTGCGGCAGAGCGAGCATGGTCACATTCGCTGCCGCCCGCGTATCCGAGCGGAACTTTTCCCGAGAATAATTGCGCAGCGTGTTGGCAAATGGTGCTAGCGTGATGCCGCGTTCACCATCAAGGGCCAAAGCGCCTTGCGATTTCCTGCGGGATTTGCGGATGAATTTCATGGAATGCGTTTCACTTGAAACGCGCGCGACGGAACAGGTAGAGCCCCAGAATCACGCACATGAGATTTGGCGACCACATCACGAGATTGGCGCCAAGTGTCGTGTCGAAATGCTCAGCCAGCGTGGTGATCACGAAATACAAGGCGGCAATCATCAGGCTCATCACCAAGCCACCCGAAGTCTCCCGGCGCCTGGCCACCAATCCAAGCGGAACGGCGATGAAGGCAAATGCCAGGGATGCACAAGAGAAGGAAAATCGTTTGGTGATTTCCGAGCGGAGTTTGATCGTGTCCGATTCGCGGGCTTCGGGCATCGCCGCGATGGCTTCGAGGATTTCTTGATTGGACATCGAACTGCGCGACTTCCGCCGCTGCTTCGGATCCTTCAGGTCGATCAAAAGCGGCTCAGCTTTGCTGGCACAGATCGGCTCGATGGATCCATCCTGCTTGCGAGTTTCAAAGTACGCGTTTTCGAGCTTCATCCGCAGCTGACTTTTTTCATGATCAACTGCCAAAGAAGCTCGCTCGGCATGGATGTACATGCGATCGCCCTTGCCTGCCTCGGGGATCTGATAAAAGTGAAATCCCCTCACCCATCCCCCATCCTTGCGCTCAATCATCGCACGCGAGCTGGCCTTTCCATCGTCACGAAAGTTGCCCTGCACGATGCCGGGCCGCAAAAGTGAATCAGGATCCCGCACCGCTTGTTCGTAGAGCAGCTCCTGGGTCGATGACTTGAGCCGCGGATAAACATTCACATTAAGCCAAAGGCAAAACATCGAGAGCGCGGCACCGATGGCAAAAACCGGCAGCGATAGCCTTGTGAGACTGACTCCTGCCACACGGAAAGCGGTGATTTCCTGATCCGATGAGAGCCGACCAAACACCAGCAAAACGGCGGAGAGAAAACCCCACGGAATCGTGTACATTAGCGAGATAGGCAACACATTCAGCGCAAATCGCAACACCACCTCGGGCGGGGCATTTTGGTCGACCAGCAATTCCTCGATCTTTTTGAAAAGATTGCCGAGCATCAGGACACAGGCCAACACCGCGACCGCGGTGAAAGTGCCGATCAGCACCTGCTTGGCTATGTAACGGTCGGATATCCGCATGACGCTGATCATTAATGTGTGGTACATCCGCAGCCATGTCCAGCCGCAAGCCGCATGATGTGGGCGCGCTCAAGCTGGCACCAGCACCTGCATGCGGCTAATCTCACGCATGATGCCGCGAGTCTCGTTTTGCCAACGATTTAAAACCTCACGAGAAAGTTGAACGCGCTCAGAAATCGCGTTTTCAAGCTCATGGTAGTTGGCTGCAAGCTTTTCGACGAGCTCATGCAACTTGTCGGCAGCACGCTCGCACTGACCCTGTTGTTGCTGCTGACGAATCTCTTCGAGACGAAGCTCTGCGTTGCGACGTGCCTCACGCATTTCGGCGAGAAGAATTTTGCTGTCAGGCACGCGGCGCAGGCTATCGGCGAGACCGAGCTTGGACAGCGTCCAAATCGTCCATTTCGAGGGGTCCCACTGCCATGGCTTTACGCCGTTGCGATAGTCGTGTTGAAACTCATGGTGATAGTTATGATAGCCTTCGCCGAAGGTGAGAAAAGCCATGACTGCGCTATCACGCGCGCTGTGGTTGGAGGAGTAAGGCTGACGCCCCACGGTGTGGCAAAGGGAGTTAATGAAAAAGGTGCAATGCTGAGCGACAACGATGCGCGCGATGCCAGGAATCAGAAATCCGCCTAGGGCACCGATCCATGGATCCAGTCCTTGCGAGGCATTCCATGCATAACCGAGTACCGAGGGAATGATCAATCCCACGACCAGCCCGATCCAATGCACATAACGATACTGCCACATGACCCACCTGTCCTTGCGTAGGTCATTCACATTATCCATCGGCGGCTCGGGGTTGAGCTTGAACATCAGCCAACCGATGTGCGCCCACATGAAGCCTTTTGAAATGTCATACGGATCACCATCATGATCGACATGCTTGTGGTGACGGCGGTGATCCGAGGCCCAATCTAGGCAGGAATTTTCAAACGCGCAGGCGCCAAAAATAAGGGTGAAAATGCGAACCGGCAGCTTGGCCTTGAACGCGAGGTGGGAGAAAAGCCGGTGATACCCGACCGTGATACTCATCATCGTGGCGATGAGATAAAAAAAGAACAAAGCCACCAAAAACCAACTGGCACCATAGTGGTACAGATAAACCGGAAGCCCAAAGAGGGCGATGAGGGCGGTGCCGATCAAAAACGAGCTGGTGGTCCAGTTAACTCGGTCAAAGGGGATACGATACATGAGTTGATGGTAGGTGCCTACTTCGGCAGGAATATGTCGCCAAAGGGATGGGCAAGCTTAGGCGCGAGGCGGGACGGCCGCAATCATGCATTTTTCTATTTTTCCCGTCCGATCCGACTTGACATGGCGGACCTATCCACTAAAAAGCCGCCCCCGAGCGAATTCGGACCCCTACTGAACAACCAACAAACGACGCATGCGTGGAGTGAATCTGAAAAAAGGCGAGCCTGTTGACCGGGCTCTCAAGCGGCTTAAAACCAAGCTCGATGCCGAAGGCATTCTCGAGGAAATGCGCCGCCGCCGCGCCTTCGAAACTCCCACCGAGCGCAAACAACGCAAGCTCCGCTCCGCCTCGAAGCGCAACAAGATCCGCTGGCGTTTTTCAAACGCCCCAGTCGCGACCGCTGAGGCCGCCGAGTAAGGATCAAACCAGAAATATTTCATCAAGGCCCGCACCGTTCATCGGTTCGGGCCTTTTTCATGTTCAATCTTATCCTGCAATTTCGTCTACTTCCTGGCGAATTTGATTCAACCCTCAAACTCTTTGGCTAGAATTCGCATCGATGACTATCGAGCGTGTTTTTGTGGGTTGGGATCGACCTTTCCTAAGTTTGGCTGCGGCTGAGCTTTTGTCCGATCGCGATGCGCTGCCATCGAGCTTGGTGATCGTCCCAACTTCTCAAGCGGGTCGACGCTTGCGCGAAGCGATGGCCGAAGAGGCAGGCGCATTGCTTTCGCCAAAAATCGTAACGCCCGGCTCGCTGCTCAAAACACCTGATCCCAAGGTGGCCGCCGATTGGCTGGAACAGCTTGCATGGCTCGAGACGCTCGAGGAAATCAACGATTGGTCAGACTTTGTCTCCCTGCTGCCTGAAGCACCCGAGCAAGGCGGACCTTGGGCCGAGGCCTTGTCGCAAGAACTGGTGACCTTGCGCCGATCGCTTCAAGAAAACGGACTCACACTGGAGTCGGCTGCCATGATGTTGGGTCAGTCGATCGAAGCGGAACGCTGGACCTGTCTCAAGCAACTCGAAAAAACCATGGAGTCCAAACTGCGCCTGTGGGGCCACGAAAGCCGCAGCCGCGTTTTGGCCCGCGGCATCCCATTTCCGGAGGGCATCACACGCATCGTTTTGGCGGGCTTATCCGAGCTACCGCCCATCTTACGCAAAGCGCTACAGACAACACCCATACCCAAGATTGCATTGATCGGCGCACCTATCGATGAAGCCGAGCTGTTTTGCGAGTTTGGTACACCATTGGCGGAGTGGACTGAAAAAATTTCATCTCTGCCAGAGGGAGAACGCGGCTCGGTAATTTTGGTGGCCGATTCAAAACATCAAGCAAGCGAAGCCTTGCGCGTGGTAGCCGAGGCCAGCACCGAATCGCCCAACTTGGCGATCGGCTGCGGCGATGCCAGTGATGGAGAAGCACTCGCCCGATGCTTCAGCGAAAATGGTTGGTCTGCTTTTCATCCCGGCGCACGCAGCGTTGAGACTGGCATCGTGCGCTGGTTTGCCGTTTGGTCCCAGTGGCTGGCAAAGCCCGATTTGAAAATCATCGCCGATCTTCTGGCCTTGCCAGAAACCGAGGCATTGATTGGGCAATCACGCGCTGAGATAGCCGCCAACCTCGCCCAGCTGCGAAGCGATTTCATGATCTCTGGCAGCGACGATCTCAGGCGTTTGTGCAGCGAAAATTCATCGCTTAGGGATTTTCAAAAGCAAATGGCCAATCGACTTTTGCCCACCCTGCAGGTGTTTGAAAAACATCGTGAAGCCTTTGCGCGTGATGGATTTGAAAAGGCGATTCATAAATTGCTCTCATTGTTTGCCAACATCGACGACTCAAGTAGCCACGAACTCGCCGTGATGCACGAGTTTGTTGAGCGTGCCGCACCACTCATGCGTCGCATGAAGCGCAAGCCAGATTTCTGGGTCAATCTCATGCTATCCCAGATCCCCTCACCTGTACCCAAACCACCCGATGACCGCGTGATCGACATTCAAGGGTGGCTGGAGTTGTTCTTTGAACCCGGCATGCATCTCGTGCTCTGCGGCATGAATGAGGGGCGCGTGCCGGCGGCTAATTCAAATGACCCTTGGCTAGGCGAAAACGCGCGTCAGTGGCTTGGTCTGATCACCGCGAACCAACGCGCCGCCCGCGACGCATTTCTTTT
>JBMTCI010000007.1:0-12075 GCA_049430745.1 Luteolibacter sp.
CCATGAAATCAAAACTTCTGATCGCATTGTCAGCCACCATTCTCCTCAGCTCCTGCGCGCAGGACAGCATCACCGGTTATACTTACTCGCGTGGTGAAGCAGGCCGCGCCCACGCAGTACAAACGGGTCGCATTACCTCCATCCGTCCTGTGAAAATTGAAGGCGGCAGCGAAGGCGGCGCTCTTGCCGGTGCTGTCGCTGGTGGCTTCCTTGGTAGCAACATCGGCGGTGGACGCGCATCAAACACGGCAGGTGCTGTTGGTGGCGCGCTCGTGGGCAGCGCCATTGCCTCGCACGCGCAGCAGGCCATGACCTCACGCCGCGGCATTGAAATTTCCGTGCGACTCGATGATGGTGGGTCGGTTGCCATCGTGCAAGAGGTCAACCCACGCGAGAATTTCTCAGTCGGCGACCGCGTCCGCATCATCAGCTCCGGCGGCCGCTCGCGCGTCTCTTACTGATCATCGCCCGCAAGAATCTTTAACTCATGCCCCCATCGCTTCGGCGCTGGGGGCTTTTTCGTTTAAAGACAGTCGCCTCTTTCCACTTGGCCCGCGCGCGGTTTGCGCTTAGTGGATGCGGACTTGAGCGCGAACTTTTCCCTCCTTGCCACCGACCCCGCCAGCTCCGCGCGACGCGGTGTCCTGAGCCTGCCCCACGGCAAGGTCGAGACGCCGATCTTCATGCCGGTCGGCACCCAAGGCTCGGTCAAGACCCTCCACCCGCTCGAGCTCGAGCAACTCGGCGCGCAGATCATCCTCGGCAACACCTACCACCTCTGGCTACGCCCCGGCCATGAGCTCATCCGCGAGATGGGCGGGCTTCATGGCTTCACCACCTGGCAAAAACCATTTCTAACAGACTCAGGCGGATTCCAAGTCTGGTCGCTGGCCAAGCTTCGCAAAATCACCGAAGAAGGCGTCCGTTTTCAAAACCATCTCGACGGATCGAAAATGCTGCTCACGCCCGAGCTGAGCATGGAAATTCAAGCCGCGCTCGGATCCGACATCGCGATGCTGTTTGACGAGTGCCCGCCCTACCCCTGCGACGAAGCCTACGCCGCTCGCTCGCTTGCCCTCACCACCCGCTGGGCCCGCCGCTGCAAGGATTGGATCGACACCCACCAACCGATGTCGGGCAGCAGGCGCCAATTCCACTTCGGTATCGTCCAAGGATCGGTCTATGCCAACCTTCGCGAGCAATCCGCCCGCGAGTTGGTCGCGATGGACTTCGATGGCTATGCGGTCGGCGGTGTTTCGGTCGGCGAGCCCGAGCACGAAATGTTTCGCGCGATCGAAAATGCCGTGCCCTTTCTCCCCCACGACAAACCCCGCTACGCGATGGGACTCGGCACGCCACCGCAAATTTTGGAAATGATCGCGCGCGGCGTCGACATGTTCGACTGCGTCATGCCCACCCGCATGGCCCGCCATGGCGTGGCCTTCACCCTCGACGGTCCCCTTCACATCAAAAACCTCATCCACGCCAAGGACCCCCGACCACTCTGCGAATCCGCTCACCCGCATGTCGCTGGGTTCTCCCGATCCTACATTCGCCACCTGTTTCGCGCGGGCGAAATGCTCGCTTTGCGGTTGCTTTCCTTCCACAATCTGCATTTCTACATGGGTCTCGTCGCCGGCGCGAGGGACTCGATCTCGCAAGGGAAATTTAACGAATACAAAGACTCCTTCATCCAACGATACAACCAGAACCCATCATCATGACAACGATCCCATTCATCACCACCTTCCTCGCCGAAGCCGCGCCCGCACCCCAAGGCGGCATCCTTGGCAATCCGCTGATCATGATGGGTCTCATGATCGTGATGTTTTACTTCCTGCTCATCCGCCCGCAGCAACGCCAGCGCAAGGAACAGGCGGCCCGCATCGCCGCCCTGCAAACTGGCGACAAGGTGATCACCACCGCCGGCATCCATGGCATCGTTCACAATGTCCGCGAGCACACCGTGGTGGTGAAAGTCGCTGAAGCCACGATGATCGAATTCGACAAGGGCGCGATCGCCTCGGTCACCAAGAAAGATTCCGCGGCATAAGACCGCCACCTCTCACGATCCACGCTTTTTTCTCATCACCCACCGCTTTTCACCATGCTTGCCGCCATTCCTTTCTACGAAGATCCGCTCACCATTTTTGTGACCGGCATGATCCTTGTGGTTCTTTTCTTCTGGTACTTCGCCACCGAGATCGAACGGCGCAAACGCAACGTTGGCACCGTCCTTCTGATTGGCACCACCGCCCTCTGCGTGCTGGCGGCTACTCCGGTCAAAGAGCGACTCAAGGGCGGCATCGACATCGTCGGCGGATCCTCCTTCACCCTCCGCGTCCAACCCCGCGAATCAGACAGCGGCGAAAAAATGGAGGTCACTCCCCAGCAGGTCGAGCAAGCGATCCTCGTGATTGAAAAACGCCTCAACGGCATGGGCACTTCCGAGCCGCTCATCGCCCGCCAAGGAACCGACGGTATCCTCGTGCAAATGCCAGGCGTCGAACCCGAAACCTCGGCAAAGATTCGCGAAACTCTGGAAAAAGTCGCCAAACTTGAACTTCGCGAAGTGAGTCGTCGCAACGAGGAACCCGGCGCCGATGGCAAACCACTCGCCGAGCGCGTTCAAAACGGCAGCGAAATTGTTCCTGGCTACAAGGCCTACACACTGAAAGGCAAGGACGAGGATGGCAACGAGTACACCCGCCCCATCCTTCTCAACCGCCGCATGGCTCTCGGTGGATCCGACATCGCCGATGCCGTCCCATCTCCGCAACAGGCCGACGCGGTAGCCATCACTCTCAACGCCGAGGGCACCGACAAAATGATCGCCCTCACCAAAAACATGCGCGGCGGCGTCGACCGCATTGCGATCGTGCTCGACGGCGAAGTGATCAGCGCTCCGGTCGTGAATCAAACCCCGCTCGGCAAGCAATTCATCATCGAAGGACTACGCGAACCCGGCGAAGTGCAGAACCTTGCCAACGCGCTGATGAACCCACTCGAGAACCCACTGGTTGTCGAAATGGAAGACACCGTCTCGCCCACACTTGGCGCGGCAGTCGTCAAGCAAGGCATCTGGGCCGGCATCGTCGGCCTCACCATCACCGCACTCTTCGTTTTGTTCTATTACCGCTTTGCGGGCATCATCGCGCTCTTCGGTCTCGCCATCAACGGCGTGATTCTCTTCGGCGTGATGGCCATGTTTGGCTTCACCTTCTCGCTGCCGGGCATCGCGGGCATGATCCTCACCATCGGCATGGCGGTTGACGCCAATGTGCTCATCTACGAGCGCCTGCGTGAAGAAATCCAGGGCGGCAAGTCATTCAAAAATGCGATCTCCGCATCTTACGACAAAGCCTTCACCGCGATCTTCGACTCGAACTTCACCTCACTCATCACCGCGATCCTGCTCTTCATCTTCGGCAGCAGCGCGATCAAAGGCTTCGCCATCACCCTCACCATCGGCATCGTGGCCTCGATGTTCTCCGCGATCCTCGTGACCCGTGTGCTCTTCCGCTGGGGGACCGACCTCAATGTGCTCAAAAAAGTCTCATTCCTCAGCCTCTTCAAAGCGACCAAGTTCGACTTCATCGCCAAGTCCCGCGCTTGCGCCCTGATCTCGGTCGCGCTGGTGATTCTTTCCCTCGCCGCCTTCGGTCTGCGCAAGGGACACGCTTTCGGCGTCGACTTCACTGGCGGCACGCTCATCAAGTTTCAACTGGGCACAAAAGTAAAAATTCCCACCGCCGATGTCGAAAAAGCCCTTTCCACGCTCCAACTCACCAAAGCCGCCTACCCACAGGAGCAAGGCAACCCCGCAACCGGCACACTCCTCACCGTCCGCTGCGACAGCAAGGATGCCGATACCATCATCGCAAAGCTCCGCGAAAGCATCCCCGCCCTCGGCGAGAAAAAGTCGGGCAGCAACGCCGAGTCCGCCGCCGACCACAACTATGTCATCGACAGCAGCAAGGTCGAGGTGTCCGCGCTTATTGGCGGAACTTTCCTCAAGGACTCACTCATCGCCCTTGTCTTTGGCCTCATCGGCATCCTGCTCTACATCACCTTCCGCTTCGAGTTCTCCTTCGCGCTCGGTGGTTTCGTCGCAATCCTTCACGATGTGATCATCTCCGTCGGACTCATCGTCCTACTCGGCGGCGAACTCTCGCTGATCCATGTCGGCGCGATCCTCACCATCGCCGGTTATTCGATCAACGACACGATCGTCGTCTTCGACCGCATCCGCGAAAGCCTCTTGATCCGCACGGGTTCGATCAAATCGATCATGAACGAGGCAATCAACGCCACACTCTCGAGAACCTTGCTCACCTCGGCGACGACGATCATCACGGTCGCGATTCTTTCGCTCTTTGGCGGATCCTCGCTGCGTGACTTCTCGATCATGATTCTTATCGGTCTTGCGGTCGGCACCTACTCGTCGATCTTTGTCGCCTCGCCAATCGTGCTGTGGTGGAGCCGCCGCAAAGGTGGTGACCTCCGCTCGGATGTGCTTGCCACCGAGCAAGCCGCCGAGGCTGCAGCCGCTACGCCTTGAGGCGAACGGCAAACAAACATGGGGATTGCGAAACAACGCACGAGCTCTAGGGTCAGTCACCAGACAGCGCGCCATGCACATCAGCGACATCCTCAGCCCATCCAAGCCTTCGCTCTCGTTTGAGTTCTTCCCACCGCGAAGCGAAACGGCTTGGGACGAGCTTTACGAAACCATTCGCAACCTCGAATCGCTGCACCCGTCCTTTGTCTCCGTGACCTACGGCGCCGGCGGCACCACCCGCGAGCTCACGCATGATCTGGTCCTGCGCATCAAGCAAACGACCTCGATCCCACCCGTTCCGCACCTCACCTGCGTCGGTCACACGCGGGAGGAAATCACTTCCATTCTTCAACGCTACGCCGCCGCTGGTGTGGCAAATGTTCTCGCGCTACGCGGCGACCCGCCAAAGGATCAGCCCGATTACGATTGGTCCGCTGGCGACTTCCGTCACGCCGCCGACTTGGTCGCATTCATCCGCGAGTTCAACCAGTCGGGCGTCCACCCCGATCCTCGCGGATTCGGCATCGGTGTGGCCGGTTTCCCCGAAGGCCATCCCGCCACTCCAAACCGCATGCTCGAACTCGAGCACCTCAAAGCCAAAGTCGACGCCGGCGCCGATTACATCTGCACGCAGTTGTTCTTCGACAACCACGACTTCCTCGACTTTCGCGATCGCTGTCGCATCGCCGACATCGATGTCCCCATCATCGCCGGCATCATGCCAGTCACCTCACTGCAGGGCATGAAACGCATGGCCGAACTCGCCGCCGGCGCGCGCTACCCCGCCAAGCTCATCCGTTCCCTCAACCGCGCCAGCTCAAGCCCGGAAAGCGTGGAAAGAGCGGGCATCCACTACGCGGCAGAACAGTGCGCGAGTCTGCTCAACGAGGGCATCGACGGCATCCACTTTTACACGCTCAACAAGAGCCACGCGACCCGCCAAATTTTCAACAGCCTCGGCCTCACGCCAGCGGCTTAATTTGGGGTATCCTGCGGCTCGTCGCTTTTGTTTTTGCGCAGGTCGTAAATTTTCTCCGCTTGCTTGAGCGTGATTTCGTAAAGGGCGCCCTCGATCGGCACGATGATCGGCACGCGCCCGGTCGAGGCATCGAGCGGGTATTCCAACTGAAGTCGACCTGCCCCTTCAAAGGCATCGCTAGGAATCGAGATTCTAAACAGCCCCTCGTATCGCAGCATGCGCGACAAACGCTCGGACGCATCTTGTTGCAACCTTCTCAGTTCATAGTTGGTCCTCAATCGGTCAAACAACGAGAGGCTTTCATCCCGCGCACCGGCATTGCCATTTTTGTCGGACTCCAAAGCCGCTCTCTTGAGTGTGATGTCCTCACCGCTGTTTTTTGAAAGTGCCTTGGACACAAAGGCCTCATCCGCACTGTCCGACAAGGCGTCGCCGGAGTTCGATCGACCTTTGGCCAGCGCGTCATCAATTTCCTTTTGCGTCGGCAGACGCACCTTCATGGCACCCTCAAGCGTGAAAAGATCCTCTGACTTGAGATTCACTTCGGTCAGTTCAAGACCACCACCGACCACGCGCAGTTGGAACGAGCCTTCGCGGAAATCTACCCGATGGTAGTTTCTCGAGTAATCCACCACCGAGAGCGCCTTCAACAAATGAATGCGTTCACGAATTAAAACCGAATCCTTGCCATCCATCAGTACCTGACCCTCGAAACCAATGCCATCGGAGCTATTGGTTGAACCAAACACCTTGAAATCGCCCGAAATCGTGCCGTCGACATAGTCACGCGTCGATGCGGGCGCGAGATTGGAAATTGCAATGCTGCGGATTTTTGCAACGCCATCCACCTGCGGGCGTTCGCCAGTCTTGATGCGCAATCCAGCCAAATCAATCGTGCCATTCCCCTGCTTCAGGTCAGCCTTTTCAAAAATGACCTCGCCCGGTGTGCATAGGATCACCATTTCGACAACCTCCACACGGTTGAGCCAGTTCTGACTCAGGGTTCCTTCCTTGAAGACCATGCGCCAACCATTTTCAGCACGCTGAATTTTTACCTTTGTCGATTCAATCGAGCCAAAGGTCCGCTCGGAATAACCCCAACGCAGGTTGGCCTCGGCGATGTCAAACGATGTGATCTCCACCTTATCCGAGTCAGAGAAAAACAGTTGCGACATGCTGTCAGCTGAATCGGCATCGTCGGCACCAGCTCTGAGGTCAAGATCCAGCTTGGCGATCGTGATCACTCCCGGACGCCAGACGCCGATCAAGCCGTCGATCAGGCTCATCTTGCAGCGAATGTTGCGCGCCTCAAACGAGGAGAAAAATGTGCCGTTCTCGCCCTCGGCTGCCACGCGGCTGATCTCCAGCTGACCCTGCAAACGCTGCAAGCCGCGCAACTGGACCTCCTTGGCCGCTATGCCCTCGGTGAAACTTTCCTTGAAGCCCGAAAGGAAACTCTCGGATCCAGTTCTTTTCTCCAAGTAGACCCAAGCAATGACCGCCGAGATGATCAGGAAAATCAAAAACCTGAAGCCGAGGCTCACGAGGTGGAACATCAACCTCCCCTGCATCCCCTTGCCCGACATCGAGTACCGAACCTGGAACCAGAAGCCTTGGCTCGACACCCACTGGCTCAAGCGGTCGCCGAAAGTGTCAAATTTATCGTCAGTCATGCAAAGCGTGTCCGTGGCGAGTGAAGACCCTTTTTCCCAGCGATGCGAGGGAAAATTGCCTCGCATGCCTGCCCTTGGGCGGATTAATACATCCCGCGTGGAAACCACTGACTACAAAGTCCGCCTCGAAATCTTCGAAGGGCCTCTCGATTTGCTCCTTTATCTGATCAAAAAGGACGAGCTCGACATCCAGTCGATCTCCATCGAGCGGATCACCCGACAGTACTTGGACTACATCAACACCTTCAAGCTGCTCAACATCGACCTGGCCTCGGAGTTCATCGTCATGGCCGCCAATCTGATGTACCTCAAAAGCCGTACGCTGCTGCCGCGGACCGAGCAACCGCCCGAGGAGGATGCCGAGGAGGATGATCCACGCTGGGAGCTGATTCGGCAGCTCATCGAGTACAAGAAGTTCAAAGACGCCGCGGGCTTTCTCTCGATTCGCGAAATCGAACAAGAGGGACGCTTTGCCCATCAACCCGAGCTTGGAGAAAAATTCTCCGAAGAACCACCCGCTCTCGCCGAGGTGTCGATCTTCGATCTGATCAGAGCATTCCAAAATGTCCTGAAACGTTTCGAGGAGTCACACAACTTTGGCGACATCATCGATGATCGCTTCACCGTCTCCGACAAAATCGACCTGCTGATGAATCGCCTTACACCGGGGCAATCGCTGCGCTTCGAAGAACTCTTCATTTCGGCCACCACCAAGGCCGAGGTCATCGTCACATTCCTCGCTCTGCTGGAGCTCATGAAGCTCAACCAATTCGTGGTGCGTCAGAGCGAACTGCTCGGCGACATTGTCATCGAGCGAAGAGATGCATCGCTCATCGCGGAAGCGGCCGCCGAATTGGCCGAGGCACTTGAAAACTGATCGGATCAACCGACCCGGAAAACGATGCGGGCCTTGGTCAGGTCGTAGGGCGACATCTCCATCTTGACCTTGTCACCGACGACTAGGCGAATGAAGCGCTTGCGCATTTTGCCTGAAATGTGGGCGAGCACCTCGTGACCGCTTTCAAGTTTCACCCGAAACATCGTGCCAGCCAAAACTGAGGAAATTTCGCCATCCACCTCGACCGCCTTGTCCTCCTGCTCGTGCTTGTCGGGCTGCTTGCTGGGGCCGTAACTGCTACGACCGCGACCGCTTGGGCGACGTCCTTTATTCTGCTGGCGTGGGGGCATGATAATGTAAGATGATTGCCAGCGGCACCGCACAATGCGTCCGCCAACAAGCTTGGCTTAACCCGTAGGCCAGCAGCCAGCAACCCAAAAATCACTCCCAAAGCCGCACCGTTATTTCCCACATCCACGCTTGCATTCAAAGGGATCAAAATGCATTTTCCCGCCCCTGCCCAAGGCACGGGCATGCAATAGAACCCTTCGCTATGCCAGAGATCACAGAAAAAGAACTGACCGCCGCCAGCAAACAACTCTGGCTCAAGGCATTGACTGCCGTGCAGGTGTCGAATCATTCCTACGCGATCAGCCTCATCCAAGGCATCCTTACCGACAACCCGGGCTTCCTCGAAGCGCGCAAGGTCTTGCGCAAATGCGAACTGCAACTCACAGGTGGAGCAAAGAAAAAGTCCGGCCTTTTCGGCATTCAGACGGGTGGCATGGGCTTGATGAAAATTCAAACGGTCGCCAAAAAAGATCCGCTCGCCGCACTTCCGCTCATCGAGAAGGAACTCGAAAAAGACCCGCTCAACGAAGGCGCCAACGACCTGCTCTTCGATCTGTTTGTCAAACTTGAGTTCCCCGACAGCGCGGCATTCGCCCTCGAAACCGTCCGCAGTGGTGCGCCTGAAAACGCGAAGCTGATGAAAAAGCTCGCGGCATTTTACACCTCGCGCGAGATGTATGATCTCGCCGGCGCGGTCTACAACGACATCATCAAGCATCACCCGACCGACGGCGAAGCCATCAAGGGCGCCAAGGATTCCTCCGCCCGTGCTTCGATGCACAAGCAGCGCTGGGACGAAAACGCCAACATGCGCGACCTGATGCGCGACACCTCGCAATTCGAGGAACTCGAAAAAGCCTCACGCACGGGCCTTACTCGCGAGCAACTTGAGGAACGCCGCGACAAAACCATCGAGAAGTACAACGCCAACCCGAACCACCTTGCCACCGTCAAGGAACTCGCCGGCCTCTACGAGCAACTCGAAGACTGGCACAACGCTCAAAACTTCTTCCAATGGGCTTACTCGCTCAGCAACGGCGACGTTGCGCTCGAGGCCAAGGCATCCGCCATGAAAGACAAGGCCATCGATGCCGACCTGCAGGCGCTTGAAAAGGCTGTGGCTGCCGATCCTGAAAATGCTGAGCTTCGCGCCGCACTTGAAACAAGGCGCCAAGACCGACTTCAGGAGCAGGTCCACGAAGCTCAGCGTCGTGTCGACCAAAACCCGACCGATCCTCAGTTGCGCTACGAACTCGGCAACGCGCTTTATCAAGCTGGTGACCTCAGCGCCGCCATCCCCCACCTCCAGCAGGCCACCCGCAACCCTCACATTCGCACCAAGGTCCTGCTTCTCCTTGGTCGCACCTTTAAGGGCAAGGCGATGTTCGACCTTTCGATCAAGCAACTTTCCGACGCCCTCGCCGACCTTCACGCGATGGACGGAACCAAAAAAGAAGTCCTCTACGAAAAAGGCCTCATCCACGAGGAGATGGGCGACCGCACATCGGCACTCGATTGCTTCAAGCAGATCTACGAGGTCGATTACGGTTATCGCGATGTCGCAAAACGCGTCGAGTCGTCCTACTCATGATGCCGCAAGGCAGCATGATCAACGCGGCAACAAGGTGATGCGGAATCGGTTGTAGCGATCGCTTGGCTTGAACAGCCAGCCGGGACGCTGATCCAGCAACTCGTACCCAGTGAGCATGAACTCGGGTAGAAACTGATTGCTGTTGGGATCGTAAACTTCACGACCCGTGTAATTGCCGCGAATTCGATACTCGAAGTTGTTGTCATACGAGTAGCGATTGCCAGGCGGGCCGTCCTCAGGCAGGCGATCAGGCACCCGCTTCTTGTCTTCGCGCATCATCACCAGTTTGGCGCGACTCCAGTCCTGTCTCGGTTCACGCAGGTAGCCCCAAAAACGGGTTTTTTCGACGAAATACCGTCTGCCGTAATAAAAATTACCCGTCGGTTCGGATGCAATCTTTGCCGCCCTTTCCTCGACCGTGGGTCCACCCATGTTTCCACCACCCGACGAGACACCACACTGGGTCAGGCCCAATGCCATCACGATCAAACCCGCTGCACTGATCCAACGATTTGCCATGCCGCTGAGACTGGAAAAACTTCGTTCACCTGACAAGTGCCGAGACTCAAAGGTCATTTGCTTGAAGGCATGGGCAGGCCGTCAAATGCCGTTTCGGTAAGCAACCAATCTTCGGCCAGCACTCTCTTGATTTCAAACTGCCTTTGGCCCGCACCCTCGGCGCGGGAGATCAGCAGTGTGGCGCGTGACAGTGATGCTTTGATTTTTTCGTTCATCTGCAACCTCTTCATAACCTTGGCCATCGCCTCGGCCTGCGGTGAATCGATCGGACAATACCCGTAAATGATATCTTCGGAATCAACACGACCCATGGAAAAGGACAGCCATTTGGAATCATCGGCGTACGGGGCATTGAAATAATTGTCCTTGGTGAACCAAATTCTCACGATGCCTTCGCTTGCCTCGCCCGAGATAAACTGATCCCACGCAGGTTCACACTTTCTTGCAAAAGACTCATAATCGAGCCGCCAAACTCCCTGCTCATCGGGGGTCAGCATGGCGACCCGCATCTCCTTTTTCTCGCCGCCTTCGTATGCCACTAGGATCGAATCCATCAGCGTGTTGTTGAAATCCACGCTGCCAACCCACTGATCCAGACGAGGCATACCTTTGACTTCCTCCTCATGTCTCAAATACGCGAGCACCTCTGCAGGAGCTACTCCATTCAATCGAAAGTTGGTCACCACATCCGCTTCACTTTTTGCTTCAAGCGCCGCTGTCACAATCGCGCGCGTTTGCTCTTCGCTTGGAGACTTGAACTTCGATCCCACCCTTTCAACTGGGCGCATCTTCGAGAACTTTTCGAATTTCGATACTGTGCTCTGCTTGAGTCTTTTGTCGGACCAAAGGATGAAGGTCACAACGATGGTTAAAATCGTCAGCAAAAAAACCAAGACACTCAGCCTGCGTGCTGCCTTGCCACCGCCATTCCGATTTCGCCGACGCTTCGAACCATTGCGGCCACTGCGCGACTTTTTTCTTGAATCGCCGTGCACCTTGCGCGCCACCCTCTCCACACGCCCAAGACTTGGCGGATCGCCGACGATCCTGTCGGGCGCCTGACGCTTGGCTGAGAACATGATTTCCTTGCGCTCCATGGGTGCACACCTTGGTAAAGCGATTTCACCGACCGAACAAGCAGTGAGATTCGGAAATTTTCGCCGATTGCCGCTTGGCAGAAGTTCCTAGTGCGGGGATCATGAACCGTGGCCCGCATCCTCATCACCATCGGCGACCCGGCAGGCATCGGCCCAGAAATTGTCGAGCGCGCCCTCGCCTCGGCAGATCTGCCACAGCAGCATCAATTCGAGGTCATCGGCGACCGTCACGCTGGTACCCCCGGCAGGCCGGATCAGCGATCAGCAAGCGCTGCGCTCAAGGCACTGGTGGCAGCCGCGCATGAACTCAAAAGCGGCAAGGCCGCCGCTGTGGTCACCGCGCCGGTCTGCAAACACCAACTCAAAGCCGTCGGATTCCCCTTTCCCGGCCAAACGGAATTCTTTGCCGACGCTTTTGGGATCGACCACTTCGGCATGATGCTCGTAGGCAAGCACCTGACCGTTG
>JBMTCI010000008.1:0-11948 GCA_049430745.1 Luteolibacter sp.
TGGGCCCAACTGGTCACCGGCGCCGATGTAAACGTCGAACAACTCCTCCTCGCGAACTCCGTCATCCTCGTGGGTGACGCCGTTCAAACCCTTGCCCAGCGCACCGCCTGAACCCCGGACCCCACCCCGCGATCATGAAAGACATCTACCAGGTCATCAAAAATGTCCGCCTCAGTGAGAAGGCTGCCCTTCTCCAGGAAACCAACAACGAGGTCACCCTCGAAGTGGACCGCAAGGCCAACAAGCTGGAAATCAAGCAAGCTGTCGAACAGCTGTTCGGAAAATCCGTCACCGGAGTCCGCACCGCCAACTACGATGGCAAGCTCCGCCGCAAGCGCCGGTCCGACGCCGGTCGCACCAACCACTGGAAGAAAGCCATCGTCCGGCTCAAGGAAGGCGAGTCCCTCGACCTCATCTAAGCCGATCAACCGCAGCTCCCATCGCAACAATTTACCGTTCCGCGAGTCATGCCACTGAAAAACTTCAAGCCAATCACCCCCTCCGCACGCTACAAGAATCTCCCGTCCTTCGAGGAGATCACCAAGAGCAAGCCTGAGAAGAGCCTTCTGGTTCCGCTCAAGCGCTCGGGTGGCCGCAACAACACCGGCCGCATCACCTGCCGTCACATCGGTGGTGGTCACAAGCGTCACTATCGCCTCATCGACTTCAAGCGCGGTCGCCACGATGCACCGGCAAAGGTCATCGGCATCGAGTACGATCCGAACCGCACTTGCCGCATTGCGCTGATCCAGTACGAGGACGGACAAAAATCCTACATCCTTGCGCCGCTTGGCCTCGAAGTTGGATCGACCGTTGTTTCCGGTCACAATGTGGCTCCGCAAACCGGCAACGCCATGCCGCTCAGCGCCGTGCCGCTTGGTACCTCGATCCACAACATCGAGCTCATCCCTGGCAATGGCGGCAAGGTCGCCCGCGCCGCTGGTCAGCTCGCCGTGCTTTCCAACCGCGATGGCGGCTGGGCGCTCGTCAAAATGCCTTCCGGCGAAATCCGCCGCTTCAACGACCGCTGCTTCTGCACGATCGGCCAAGTCGGCAACCGCGACCACATGAACGAAACCTCCGGCAAAGCGGGCCGCACCCGCTGGCAGGGCGTTCGCCCGACCGTTCGCGGCATGACCATGAACCCGGTCGACCACCCGAACGGCGGTGGTGAAGGTAAGTCGAAATCCGGTGGTGGTCGCCAGCACCTTCTCAGCCCCTGGGGCCATGCGAAGGGCCAGAAGACCCGCAACCACAAGAAGACCACAAGCGTCTTCATCGTCGAGTCCCGCCACAAGAAGAAGTAATTCCCGCCCAACCTTTCACTTTTAACCAAGCAACGATTCCATGCCACGCTCACTCAAGAAAGGCCCCTTCGTCGATCAGAAGCTTCTCGCCAAGATCGACGCCGTCGCCGATGCCGGATCCGACCGCAAGCCCATCAAGACATGGAGCCGCAAGTCGATGATCACTCCGGACTTCGTCGGTCACAATTTCGCCGTCCACAATGGCAAGACCTTCGTGCCGGTCTATGTGACCGAAAACATGGTCGGCCACAAACTCGGTGAGTTTGCCCCGACCCGCATCTTCCGTCAGCACGGCGGTATCGGTAAGAAGTAATTTTTGTCCTCAGCGTCACTCGATGTCCTCACGCCACACATTCCTTCGCAAGGCAGTTGCCGCCGCCCTCGGGCTCGCGGCCACGGCTGGGGTGTGCTGCGCGCAGGCCGCCAGCGTGGCGCAGTTGCAGGAGACGATTATCGAACTCCAGCAGCAAAACAAAACCCTACAACAAAGCCTTGCCGAAGCGAACCGCGGCGAAAAGGAATCGGCCGAGCAACTCGCCCAAGTCCGCGAAAGACTCGCTGCTCTCGGCAAGAACCTCCTCGACGGTGGCGACGACCGCCTCGTTCAGGCAGCTGCCGACCTCCAAGTGGCCAACGAGCGCATCACTCGCCTCGAATCCTCGGCTGTCCGCCTCAATGGAGCGGTCAATGACTTCCTTCGTCAGGCCGTTGTTTCCGATCCCGACGCGCGCTTGCGCATTGAAACTTCGCTAAGAGAGCTTGACGCCGCCCTCGGTCTCCGTCAGAAGCCCCGCCCCGAAGTCCGTTCCGGCACCTTGCAGCAAGCCCGCATCGTCAGCCACGATCAGGAAAGCGGCATGCTGGTTCTCAACATTGGCGAAAGCCAAGGAGCAAAAATCGGCATGAGCTTCCGCCTCATGCGCGGTCAGGAAAGCTACGGAAAAGCCATTCTCGCCGATGTCCGCAAGGGCGTCAGCGGAGTATTTGTCGAAACTCTCAACAACGCCGCCGAGCCTCCCAGAATCGGCGACATCGCCCATCTCGAAACACAAGCCCAAGAGCAGTAACACCCCTCACGCCCGCCTCCCATGGAAGTCAAAAGCACCACCAAATACGTTCGCCTCTCCCCGAAGAAGGCACGCGATGTCGCCCGCGAAATTCAAGGCCTGCCGGTATCGAGCGCGCTCGACATTCTCACCTTCACTCCGAAGAAGGCCGCGCAACTCATCGGCAAGACGCTCAAGACCGCCATCGCCGATGCGGAAAACAATTTCTCCCTCGATACCGGTTCGCTGGTCGTCAAGGAAGCCGTGATCGGCAAGGCACCCGCGCTTCGCCGCTTCAAGGCCCGCGCCAAGGGCTCCGCTGGCCCGATCATCCGCCACAACAGCCACATTTCCATCACCCTCGTGGGCTCCGCTCCCGAGAAACGCAAGAAGGCACCGCGCAAAACGGCCGCCGAAAAGCAGGAGACCACCACCGAAGCCGCCCCAGCCGCGGAACCACAAGCCTAATCATTCATCACCATCCCACCCCTAAGCACTCATGGGCCAAAAAGTAAATCCAATCGCATTCCGCCTCGCGGTCAACAAGGACTGGCGCTCGAAGTGGTATGCCAGCGGCAAGGACTACACCGACAAGCTTCACGAAGACCTGTCGATCCGCGCCTATCTCAAGCGCAAGCTCCAGAACGCCGGCCTCGCCCGCGTTGTCATCGAGCGCGCATGGAACAGCGTCCGCGTCACTCTTCACAGCTCACGCCCGGGCCTCATCATTGGTCGTCAAGGCAAGGAAATCGAAGTGATGACCAAGGAAATTTCCGACCTTTGCAAAGGTGCCCAGGTCAAGATCGACATCCTCGAGATCCGCAAGCCTGAGCTTGACGCACAACTCGTGGCCGAGCAAATCGCCGTTCAGCTCGAGCGCCGGATCAGCTTCCGCCGCGCCATGAAGCGTGCGCTTCAAACCGCCATGGAGTTTGGTGCTGAAGGCATCCGCCTCCGTTGCGCTGGCCGTCTCGGTGGTGCCGACATCGCTCGCGCCGAAGGTTATCGCGAAGGCAAGGTGCCGCTTCAAACTCTGCGTGTCCCGCTCGACTATGGTTTCGCCGAAGCCCGTACCGTTTACGGAATCATCGGCGTGAAATGCTGGGTCAACAAAAAGGAAGACGATGGTTCTGCCAGACCCCAAAGCGATCGCGGTGAACGCGGTGAGCGTGGACCTCGCGGCCCGCGCGGTGGTGGCGAGCGCCGTCCCAGCAACCGTAACTGAGCCAACCAAAAAATTTCAACCAACCACTAATCTCCCTAGGAGGACCCTGCCATGCCTTTGATGCCCAAAAGAACGAAGTTCCGCAAAAGCCACCGCGGAAGTCGCGCCGGCAATGCCCAGCGCGGAACCACCGTCGCGTTCGGTGACTACGGACTTCAAACCCTCGACCGCGGATGGATGAGCAACCGCCAGATCGAAGCCTGCCGTATCGCGATCAACCGTTCGCTGAAAAGAAAAGGCAAGGTCTGGATCCGCATCTTCCCACACAAGTCGATCACCTCGCGTCCGCCAGAAACCCGGATGGGTAAAGGTAAGGGCGCCGTGGAAGGCTGGGTCGCCGTTGTGCGTCCGGGCAACATGCTCTTCGAAGTCGGTGGTGTGCCCGAATCCGCCGCCAAAGAAGCGATGCGCCTCGCCTCCTACAAACTCGGCATCCGCACCCGCCTCGTCGCCCGCAACCCGCACGCCTGATCCATCAACCAACCCCTCACTGAGCCATGGCCAAAGCCAAAGACATCCGCGAACTCTCCGCCGACGAACTCCAACTCCGCCTCCGCGACCTGAAGCAGGAGGCCCTCAACCTCCGCCTTCAAAAAGCCGTCGGACAACTTGAAAACCCCGCACGCATCAAACAAGTGCGTCGCGATACCGCACGCGTTCTTACCGCGATGAACGCCGCGAAATCCGCCTGATCCACGCCACCAACGCCAACCATCATTTTACCATGAGCGAAACTTCCACGGACTCGAAAGTCCACATCCGCAAAACCCGCGTCGGCGTGGTCATCTCCGACAAGATGGACAAGACCCTCGTCGTCGAGCACGTCGCGCGCGTTCCGCATCCGCGTTTCAACAAGATCGTCAAGCGCTCGAAGAAGTATTACGTGCACGACGAAAACAGCCAGGCGAAGATCGGCGACCGCGTCCGCATCGTCGAGACCCGCCCGCTGTCGAAACTCAAGCGCTGGTCGCTCGAGGAAGTTCTTTCCCACTAATCGCTTTTTCGGCATCCGCCGACCTACTCCATACACTTTTAACACTCACTCGACCTTACTGCCATGATTCAGATGGAAACCATGCTCGCCGTCGCCGACAACACCGGTGCCCGCAGCGCAAAAATGATCGGCGTGCTCGGCAAACGCAGCCGCACCGCCTGTGTCGGCGATGTCATCACCGCCCACATCCGCGATTCCATCCCGACCGCCTCGGTCAAGAAGGGCAGCGTGGTCAAGGCCGTCGTGGTCCGCACCGCTTTCCCAATCCGCCGTCCTGATGGCTCGATCCTGCGCTTCGACTCGAACGCGATTGTCATCATCGACAAGGACAACAACCCACGCGGTACCCGCATCTTCGGACCCGTCGCCCGCGAACTTCGCGAAAAGGCTTTCATGAAAATCGTTTCCCTCGCTCCCGAGGTTCTCTGATCCGCCACAACAACCTCGAACCGATCCCCACTCCCATGAGCCAAATCAAGACTCACGTCAAAAAAGGCGACCAAGTCGAAATCATCACCGGCAACCACAAGGGCAAGCGCGGCACCGTGCTGCTCGTCAACGCCGCCAAGGGCCAGGTCGTCGTCGAAGGCGCGCGCCCGCTCAAGAAGGCCGCCAAGCCGACCGAAGCCAACCCCAGCGGTGGCATCAAGACCATCGACGGTCCCGTTCATATCTCCAACGTCAAGAAAGTGGGCTGAAGCACCGCTTCCGCCCGCGCTTAAGCGCAACACCAAACCGCGCTGACCCGCAAAACAACATGAAAACAACACCGCTACTGCAACACTACAAGGACAAGGTGGTGCCAGCTCTCACCAAGAAGCTCGGCTACACCAATCCCCATCAGGTCCCACGCCTCGAAAAAATCGTCGTGACCTCCTGCATGGGCAAAGCCCCCGACCGCAAGGTCGCCGTCGACGACGCCGTCAACGAAATCCAGAAGATCACCGGTCAGCGCCCCTCGCTCACCTACTCGAAGAAGGCCGTCGCCAACTTCAAGCTGCGCGAAGGTGAAGTCCTTGGTGCCCGCGTCACGCTTCGTGGCACCCGGATGTGGGAATTCCTTCATCGCTTCATCAACATCACCGCGCCAAACATCCGCGACTTCCGCGGGATTTCTTCCAAGTCTTTCGACGGACGCGGCAACTACGCCTGCGGCATTCAGGACCAATCGATTTTCCCTGAAATTGAAATCGACCAGATCAAACGCCAGATCGGCTTTGACCTGATCTTCGTCACCTCGGCCCCCACCGACGCCGAAGGCCGCGCCCTGCTCACCGAGCTTGGCTTGCCCTTCCGCGACTCGAAGAAAGCCGCCGAATCCACCGAGGCCGCCGCGGTCTGAACCCAGGAAACCACTCAAGCACCTAACTAGGAATCCCCACCATGGCTGTTCTCACCGATCCTATCGCAGACTTCCTCACGCGTTTCAAAAACGCTTGCCGCGCCGGCAACGAGGAATTCACCGCCCCTTATTCAAAAATCAAGGCGGACATCGCACGCATTCTCACCGAGGAAGGCTACCTCTGGAACTACGAGGTCGTCACCGGCAAGCGCACCGAGCTCAAGCTCAAGCCGAAGTTCGTCGACGGCCGCCCGGTCCTCACTGATCTCAAGCGCGTCTCCACTCCCGGTCGCCGCCACTACGTCGGCGCCAACGAAGTGCCACGCGTCATGTCGGGCCTCGGCATCTCGATCCTTTCGACCTCGAAAGGCGTGATGTCCGGCGGCAATGCCAAGCGTCAGAAACTCGGCGGCGAGCTTCTCGCCAACGTCTGGTAAACCACTCACTCGCGAAAGGAAAACATCACCATGTCACGAGTCGGACTCAAACCAATCTCTCTGCCCGAAAAAGTCGCCGTCAAACTTGATGGCCGCAATGTCGTTGTCGAAGGCCCGAAGGGTAAACTCGACTTCAGCTTGCCCGAAGGCATTTCACTCAAAGCCGAAGAAGGCAGCGTCACGGTTTCACGCAACACCGAGACCCGCCAACTCAAGGCTCTCCACGGCACCGCACGCAGCTTGATCAACAACATGATCATCGGCGTTTCCAAGGGCTTTGTGAAGGATCTCGAAATCCAAGGCGTCGGTCTTCGTGCCGCCGTCAAGGGCAAGGATCTCGACCTTTCCCTCGGTCGCTCGCACCCGCTTCTTCATCCCATCCCCAGCGGCCTCACGGTCACGGTGAACGAAAACACCAAGATCAAGGTCGAGGGCATCGACAAACAACTCGTCGGACAGTTTGCCGCCGAGGTCCGCGGCTACTATCCGCCGGAACCCTACAAGGGCAAGGGCGTGCGTTATGCCGATGAGAAAGTCCGCCGCAAGGAAGGCAAGAGCGTCGGCAAATAATCCATTACCATCACGGCAACATGAGCATCATCAAACGCAAGTCGATCCGCCAGCGCATCCACAAACGCATCCGCCGCAAGGTCAGCGGTACTTCGGAGCGTCCACGCCTGGCCATCCACTACTCAAACCAGCACATTTACGCCCAGGTCATCGACGACACCGTCGGTCGCACCCTCGCTGCCGCCTCGACCCTCGACAAGTCGATCGAGAAGGCATCGTCGAATGTCGAAAGCGCCCAGAAGGTTGGCAAGCTCATCGCCGAGCGCGCCAAGGGTTCCAACATCAGCAATGTGGTCTTCGACCGCGGTGGTCACCTCTACCACGGCAAAGTCAAAGCCCTCGCCGACGCGGCCCGTGAAGCCGGTCTCCAATTCTAACAAAACGACCTGCCCATCATCCCATCATGGTAACGATTCCAGAAAACGAAACGCCTGAAGTCACCACCGAGGTCGCAGCCGTCGAGGCTGAAGCCCCGCAACAGGCTCAGCCAAGAGGTCGCGGTCGCAGTGGTCCAAGACGCGAGGAGCGTCAGGCTCCCACCGATTCCGAAGGCAACGAACTCGCCGAAAAGGTCGTGTTCATCAACCGCTGCGCCAAGGTCGTCAAAGGCGGTCGTCGCTTCAGTTTCTCCGCACTCGTCGTCTCCGGCGACAAGATCGGCAAGGTTGGTCTCGGCTTCGGCAAAGCCAACGAGGTTGCCGACGCGATCAAGAAGGCCAGCGAAAGCGCCCGCAAGGTGCTCAAGCCGATGAGCATCGTCGATGGCACCATCCCGCATGAAATCTACGCAGAGTTCGGCGGTGGCAAGGTTCTCCTCAAGCCCGCCTCACCCGGTACCGGCATCATCGCCGGCGGTGGCGTTCGCGCCGTTTGTGAAGCAGTCGGCATCCGCGACGTGCTCGCCAAGTCGATGGGTTCCTCGAACCATGCCAACGTGGTGAAGGCCACCCTCAAGGCTCTTTCCCAGCTCCGTACCCGCGACCAAATCCTTTCGGGACGCGGCAAAAAGAAAAAGGAAAAGGCGATCTGATCTCATTGCCTCGCCCGATTCGGCCATTTAACAACATAACACACCATGAACCTCCACTCTTACAGCCCCAATCCCGGAGCCAAGCATCGCGTCAAGCGTCTCGGCTGCGGCGAGAGCTCCGGCCACGGCAAGACCGCCTGCAAAGGCAACAAAGGTCAGAAGGCCCGCTCCGGTAGCGGCACCCGCGTCGGATTCGAAGGCGGCCAGATGCCACTTCATCGCCGCCTGCCCAAGCGCGGATTCAACAACTACGACTTCCGCGACAAGACGGGCGTCGTCAATGTTGGCGATCTTGATGCCCGCTTTGAAGCAGGTGCCCTCATCAATGAGGAATCGCTCCGCAAAGCCGGTCTTCTCAACGGTCGCTGCGACCGCGTCAAACTACTCGCCGACGGTGAAGTCGAGAAGGCTTACACCATCGAAGTCGACAGCGTCAGCGCCTCGGCCCGCGGCAAGATCGAAAAAGCCGGTGGCACGATCAAAGCCTGATCGATCGATTCCTTGCCGGACATTTTCCGAACTCCGACGGGGAAGCGCCATCACGCTTCCTCGTCTTGCGTCATCACCCAAGCACGAATCCCCCTGAGATCCCTATGATTTCCGCCTTCGCCAACACCTGGAAAATCCCGGAACTCCGGGACCGCATTCTTTTCACCCTTGCTCTGATCGTCATCATCCGCCTCGGCGTGCACATCACGCTGCCCGGCGTCGATGCCACGGTGATCAAGGCATGGCTCGATGACCTCCAGCTTCAGGATCCAAAAAGTCCGACCGGTGGCATCACCGCACTGCTCACAGTCTTCTCGGGTGGTGGCCTGCAACAGGCTGGCATTTTCGCGCTCGGCATCATGCCGTACATCTCGGCGTCGATCATGGTGCAACTGCTCACTGCTGTTGTGCCAAAACTTTCACGCCTTGCGCGTGAAGATGGCGGACGCCAAAAAATCACCCAATACACCCGCTACATCACGATCGGCATCGCCATCGTGCAGGGCTTCTTCGTTGCGAAGTCGCTCACCAGCCCCGGCAACATTCCTTACATGGCCGGCATCGAACGCTTCGGAAGTTTGGTGCCCGATCCCACTTACACTTGGATGTTCCTCACAGTCGTCACCATCGTGGCTGGCACGGTCTTGCTGATGTGGATCGGTGACCAGATCACTGAAAAAGGCATCGGCAACGGCACCTCGATCATCATCACGGTCAACGTCATTTCCGCACTGCCGGGTGCCTTGATTCAGGCATGGAAATATTTCGTCACCGGCGACGGGGTTAGCAAATACAACGCCATCATGATGGTCGTCATGATCGTGCTTCTCCTCCTCGTCATCGCTGCGACCATCGCCATCACCCAGGCGCAGCGTCGCATCGCCGTGCAATACGCCAAGCGCGTGGTTGGCCGCAAACAATTTGGCGGTCAGACGCAGTACCTTCCACTCAAGGTCAACTATGCCGGCGTGATGCCGATCATCTTTGCTTCGGCCGTGCTTTCCTTGCCGCCGATGATGTTGCAGTGGTTCTTCGCAGGTCAGCCATGGGCCACCAAACTTTACGGTGAGCTCGTTGGTGGTGGATTCTGGTACTACGCGCTCGGTGGTCTCGGCATTTTCCTCTTCTCGTATTTCTGGGTCGCGATGATGTTCCAACCCTCGCAAATCTCTGAAGACCTCAAGCGGAATGGTGGCTACATCCCAGGCGTGCGCCCCGGCAAACCGACGGCCGACTTCCTCGATTTCACGATGACCCGTCTCACCTTCGCAGGTGCGATTTTCCTCACCGCGCTCTTTGTTCTTCCCGTGCTCACTGGCAAGGTCGTCGGACTTCCGCCCGGATCGCTCGTGCTGCAATTCTTCGGCGGCACCTCGTTGCTGATCATGGTCGGTGTCGTGCTCGATGTGATGCGTCAGGTGGAGACCCAACTTTTGCAGAAGCATTACGATGGTTTCCTCCGCAAGGGCAAACTCAAGGGTCGCTATGATCGCCTAGGCCCCGGCGGCGCATCGGCATCTCGCACTGCCTTGGTGTATCTGTGGACGGTGATCGCGGTGCTGATCGTGTTCGGCATCACGGCATACATTTACAACAAGCTCCATTGACCGATTCCACGGCCAAACCGCTGCGCATCGTGCTGCTTGGCCCGCCGGCATCCGGCAAAGGGACTCAGGGCAGGCGCCTAGCCGAAAGTCTTGGCCTTGGTTACCTGAGTACGGGTGCGGTGCTTCGCGAACAGGTCGAAAGCCAGACAGAACTCGGAAAAATCGCGGCACCCATCCTCGCCAGTGGTCAGTATTTGCCCGACGACTTGATGTGCCGCATCCTTGCCGACTGGCTTGGCAAACAAGTGGGCGGTTGGGTGCTCGATGGATTTCCACGTAGCATGCCGCAGGCGGTTTTTTTGGACGACTGGCTCGCGCAACACCATCTCGCCATCGACTGCGCGCTTTCGCTCGAAGTGCCCTTCGAGGTGCTGGTTGAGAGAATGAGTCGCCGCGTCGAATGCCCTGATTGCCGTTGGACGGGTCAAGTCCTCCAACTGCACGACGGCAAACAGTGCCCAGTGTGCGGTCAGGTGGCCCAATCGCGAGCTGACGACAACGAAGAAAATTTTCGCAAGCGGTACCAGGAGTTTGAAAAACTTACCTTGCCGGTCATCGCTCATTATCGCAGCCAGAACCGGCTTTTTGCTTGCGATGCCACCGCTCCGCAGGATGAGGTGGCGGCGAAAATTCTCGCACATTTCATCAACCTATCCTGATTGGCGTGAAACGCCTGATCCTTACCATCCCCCGACTTTTCCAGGTGTCCCGCAAAACCCGCATTCCCATCAAGTCACCGCGCGAAATCGATTTCATGCGCAAGGCGGGTTCGATCGCATCGACGATCCTGCAAGCACTGGCAAAGGAAGTTGCGCCAGGTCGCAGCACGGGTGAGATCGATCGCATGGCGGCGGAATTGATGCGCGAGCATGACTGCAAAAGCGCGTTTCTCGGTTATCGCGGATTTCCCGGGCACATCTGCATATCGGTGAATGAAGAGGTCGTGCACGGCATCGGCGGCGCACGAAAAATCATGCCGGGCGATATTGTCAAAATCGATGTGGGCATCATTAAAAGCGGCTTCATCGGCGACAACGCCACGACAATTGCCGCAGGGGACATCCCGCTCGAAACCAAACGCCTTCTCGCCGCCACCGAGCAATCACTCTACGAGGCCATTTCGCACGCGCGCGCCGGCCGTCGGCTTGCCGACCTTTGCGGATCAGTGGAGGCCTTCGTCGCACCTCGCGGATTCACTGTGGTGCGCGAATTTGTCGGCCATGGTGTGGGCCGCCGACTTCACGAGGAGCCACAGATTCCAAACTACCGACCGCAGGGCAAAACTCCCGTGCTCATGCCGGGCATGACCCTCGCCATCGAGCCGATGGTCAATGCGGGCGTTGGCTCGGTGCGGATTCTTGAGGACGGGTGGACCGTGATCACCGAAGACCGCAAGCCCTCGGCGCATTTCGAACACACGGTGCTAGTGACCGAAGGCGAGCCGGAAATTTTGACCGCGCGCCCACGCGAGGCGCTGCCCGAAATGCTGGGTCTGCCAGCGTGGTGATGTCGCTCGATGGCAGCCTCACTTGGCTTTGTTGCCCTGATAGCGATAGTGACCTTCGATTCTAAAATCGAAGAGCACGTTCTCCCACCGCACTTCGTCATCCAAGTGATGAACCACCCATGGCTCATGCGCGCGCCCATCAGGTCCCGGCACAACAATGCCGATGTGTTTTTCCGCGCTGGCGAGTGACCACACGACAATGTCGCCTGGTTGATAATCCATTGCGTGACGCGATGCTTTGAGCACTTCTCCATTGCGTTCGAAAAAACGCTGAAGGTTGGCCACGCGGCGATGATCGATGTGGGCATCCGCTCCCGCCGCATTCCATAGCTGTGGATAGCGGTTGAAGTGAGCCTTGATGTCGTTGTTGAGTTCGACCTGCAAGTCGATGCCG
>JBMTCI010000009.1:0-11263 GCA_049430745.1 Luteolibacter sp.
CTGATCTCACTCTCCGGCCTCGTCTATGCCCGCAGCGTCCGCACCGCGGGCGATGAGCTCGACGAGTCGATCATCCAATACATGAAGCGCACTTACAATCTGATGATTGGTGAGCGCACTTCGGAAGAAATCAAAATCCGCCTTGGCTCGGCCGCGCCGCTGCCCAAGGAACTTACCATGGATGTGAAAGGCCGCGACCTCGTCGCTGGTCTTCCCAAAACCATCACCATCACCTCGCAGGAAATCCGCGAAGCCATGGCCGATCCACTCAGCGCCATTGTCGATGCGGTCCGCACCACTCTCGAACGCTGCCCGCCAGAACTTGCCGCCGACCTTGTCGATCGCGGCATCGTGCTCGCCGGCGGCGGCGCCCTGCTCAAGGGGCTCGACCGACTCCTGCGTGAGGAAACAGGCCTCCCCGTTCACATCGCCGAGGATCCCCTCAGCGCCGTGGCCGAGGGCACCGGCAAAGCCCTTCAGGAACTCACCCTCCTCAAGAGGGTCACCAACTCCGAGCGTTGAGCGGCTCCTCGGATCCCACCCGGCCATGAAGCCGATCAACCTCATTGCCTTGCTGCTCTTTCTCAGCGGCGCGCTCTGGGCATTGACCCGCAGCGATCGCGTGGTCCGCGGCATCCAAGCGTCCTACTACTCGGCGATCTCACCTTTCCTGCGCACCGGTTCGTCGCTCGAAACCAGCGCCCGCGAATTTCTCAGCGATGTGAAAAGCGCGAAAGTCCTGCAACAGGAACTTGATCAAACACGCGACGAACTCGCCCGACTCAAGCTCATCGAATCCCGCTTCCATTCACTCGAAGCGGAAAACAACGAGCTGCGCAAAGCGCTCGATTTCAAACAATCCGCCGGGTTTCGAGTCATCGCCGCCCATGTCACACGCCGCAACCCCACTACCTGGTGGCAAACGATCGAGATCGATGCCGGTACCAACGATGGTGTGCAACAACACCTGATGGTGCTCTCAAAGGACGGACTCGTCGGCATCGTCGACCGCACCCATCCCTGCGGAAAAATTTCCTCCGTGCTTCTGCTCACTGATGAAAAATGCCAAGTCGCCTCGCGCGTCGATGGCTCGCCCGAAGTCGGCATCCTTTGCGGTCATCGCGGCACACCCGATGGCGACGCATTGCTCCGCCTTCGTTTCCTCTCACCCAACGCCGCCGTCCACCAAGGACAACGCGTTTTCACATCCGGCCGCGGAGGAGTCTTTGCGGCCGACATCCTTCTTGGAACCATCGACTCCGTTGAAAAAGGCGCGCTGGATTCCGAAGCTCTCGTCCGACCCTCGGTGAACTTCGCGGATCTTGGCGCGGTATTTGTGGTACTGCCCGCCGATTCCTGACCCGTGATCCGCTTTATCATCGCCACCATTTTGCTTCTGCTCGCGGCCTTCGCCGCCCAGCAGCTCTTGCCGGCATTCACGGGCCTGCACCACTCGCGCATCCTGCTCGTTCATCTCACGTTACTCTGCTGCGCGGTCGGCTCGGGTCAACCACTCATGCTCCTGCTTGCCTTCATCGGCGGATTTCTCTGGGACGCGCAATGCACGCTCTCTCCGCATCCGGGCGATCCCACTGTTTACACGCAGCCCACCGAATCCCTGCGCTTCGGATACTCGATCCTGTTGTTTGGATTGGCAGGCTATCTGATGCATTTCATCCGACCCTTCTTCCGCGACGGCCGGTGGCTCATCACGACGGTGATCGTAGGCCTTACCCTCATGCTTTGTCTCACGCTCGAAAGCGGCCTCGTGAGCTTCATCCGCGGCGAACTCGAAATCAATCGCCCGACCTTCCTGCAAATTCTCTTCACTTCAATCTTCACCGCCGCGCTTGCCCCTTTGCTGCTGGTACCGCTTCGCCTGATCTCACCCGACCGCGATCAGGACGATGACATGGAAACCGTGCAAAGGATCAACCGCTGAAAAGCCATCGATGGAAAGCATTTCCAAATTCCGAATCTACCTGCTCACGGCACTCGTGCTCGGTGGCTTCGGCGTGCTCGTCAACCGGCTTCACGAATTTCAAATCGAACGCCGCTACGAGTTTCTCAATCGCGTTCCCGGCAACCAAAGCGTCACCGTTCGCGAGCCCGGCATCCGTGGCATGATCACCGATCGCAACGGCGTGCCACTTGCACGCAACCGCCGCCAATACGAAATCACTTTCAACCTCGCCGAAATCCAACAGGCCTATCTCGCCGAACAACGCGCCGAAAAAAAATCCGCCACCAAGCAAGCGCCAAAGGACATCGTTGCGATCGTCAACGAAACCACCATCGCGCAACTCCGCAAACTCGACCTCGCGCGCAACTACAACGCCTCGGCTCTGCGCACGCATTTCGTGACCCATGGCGGACTCGTCCCCTTCCGCTATCGCACCGACCTCAACTTCGAGGAGTTTTCCAAACTCGCCGAACACAATATCGCGCTGCCCGGCGTTTACATCGCGCTGCGCCCGCAACGCGAGTACCCACTCGGCAGCTTGGCTAGCCATGTGCTCGGCTACCTCAAGCAATGGGAAAAGGGCGACATCGAAAAAAGCGAAGGCCGCAAATTCACCCACTTCATCGGCAGCGAAAAAGGCATCGCCGGTGTCGAGGCAACGATGGATGAACTTTTGCGCGGACCCGAGGGCATCAAAACCATCGTGCGCAACGAAAAAGGCCGCGTGATCCGCCTCTCGGATTACACCAAGCCCGGCACAGGCGCGACCGTGCGTCTCACCATCGACGCACGCAAACAACTGCTGCTCGAAAATGCGCTGCGCCACGCGGGCCGTGCCGCTGGCGTGATCATGGACCCGAACACCGGCGAAGTCCTCGCGATGGCATCGGTGCCGGACTACGACCCGAACGCGTTCATCCCAAGCATCTCGCAAGAGCGTTGGAAAAATTACAACAGCAACCGCCTGCTCTCACCACTCACCAACCGCGCGATCTCGGAGTACGCACCGGGATCAACGATGAAACTTGCCACCGCCATTGCAGGTGCCTTGCAAGGTCAAGCCGAACGCTCGTTCTCATGCGACGGCTATGTCGCGTACGGCAAACATCAAATCGGTTGTTGGATCTGGAACCAAAGCAAAGGCCGCCACGGCAACCTGAGGCTGCCAAACGCGATCGAAAAATCCTGCAATCCCTACTTCAACAAACTCGCCAACTCGATCGGTTGGCGCGGCATGGTCGAAGGCTGTGGCAAAGTCGGCCTCGGTAAAGCAACCGGCATCGAATTGCCCGGCGAAAAACCTGGCATCCTTCCCGGCAGCGACACCTGGCTCAACTCGCACCCCGGTGCGACGATGACCCCCGCCCTCACCGCCATGCTCTCGATCGGTCAAGGCGACTCGATGGCCACCCCATTGCAAATCGCCAGCATGACGGCGAGCATCGCCAATCGCGGCACCTTCTATCAACCACGCATCGTCAAATCCGCCATCTCCGAGGAAGGCAAATCGCTCATCGCCGACAAACCGAAAGCCATTCGCAACCTCATTCACGACGGAATGAAGGCCAGCGATCTCGACCTCATTCGCAAAGGCATGTGGCTCGCCGTGAATTCCGGCGGCACCGCTGGCAAGGTTCGCCTCACCGAAGCCGAGGTCGCGGCAAAAACCGGCACCGCCCAAACCGTCGAGAACGGAAAAAAATCTAACAACTCGTGGGTCACGAGCTTTGCGCCTTACGACGAACCCCGCTATGTCGTGTGCGTGATTGCTCAAAACGCTGGATCTGGCGGTAGCGTCTGCGGCCCGCTCGTCCACCTCATTTACAAAGGCCTTTTCGGCGATGAAAAAGACCAGCGCCTCCCGCTGCGCGCGCAAACGGAATTTGCCGGCAACACCAGCCGCATCGAACACATCGATCTCCCGAAAGACGCTCTCGACCGAATCCGTGAGCTCGGCAACGAACCTGACCTCGAAATTTACGAAACCGGCGAAGAAGCTGGCATCGCATCCAATACCCCCAACAACGTCAACACCCCACCCATACCCACTCTCACGCCGGAAGTCGACTCCGAGGGAACCGTCATCCCAAGAGCTCTTCCGATCACCGAACCCTAAACCGCCAGCGGCGGAAAAAACATTCAACATCCAACCATCATCATGATCCAACACATCAAAAGACTCCTCGGCATCGGCAAGCCCGATCCCATGCGCGGCAACAGCCTCGTCATCAATGTCGAAAAACTCGAACGCCGCGTCGCTCTTCTCGAAGACGGTATTCTCGAAGAATATTCGGTCGAACGCGAAGGCGATCAAAACATCGTCGGCGGTATCTTCAAGGGACGCGTCAAAAACATCGAGCCAGGCCTCAAGGCGATGTTTGTCGACATCGGCCTCGACAAAAATGCCTTCCTTCACTTTTGGGACGCGATCCCCGCCGCACTCGATGGCGGACTCGAGGAAATCCAGCGCGAAGGCAAAAAGAAGAATGTCAAAAAAATCACCTCCAAGGATATCCCCGACATCTATCCGGTCGGTTCGGAAATCGTCATCCAAGTTTCCAAAGGCCCGATCGGCACCAAGGGCCCACGCGTCACCACCAACATCTCGCTTGCCGGACGCTACCTCGTGCTCATGCCCTTCACCGAGCAGTTCGGTATTTCGCGCAAAATCGAAGACCCGAAGGAACGCGCGCGCCTGCGCAAGATCGTGCAGAAACTTTCCGTGCCCGATGGCATGGGTGTGATCATGCGCACCGTCGCGCAGGGCACCCGCGCCCGCCACTTCGTGCGCGACCTCGCGATGCTGCTCGAGCAGTGGGATGAAATCGAGGCCCGCCGCGAAGCAAATCCCGCGCCCGCCTGCATCTTCCAAGAGCCCGGACTCATCGAGCGCACCGCTCGCGACTTCCTCACGGATGAGGTCAACCAAGTGATCTGCGACGACGCGCAAACCACCGAGGCGATTCGGGAAATCGCTGGAAAAATTTCGCGCCGCGCGAAACGCCGCATCCACCACCTGCCGACCTCGACTCAGCCGATCTTCGAGCGCATCAACATTCAGAAACAAATTGATGAGGCATTCTCACGCCAAGTCTGGCTGCCTTGCGGTGGTTATGTGGTGATCGATGAAACTGAGGCCCTGATCTCCGTCGATGTGAACACCGGCCGCAACCGCGGCGCCAAGGATGTCGACAAGATGATTCTCGAAACCAACATCGAAGCCGCACGCGAAGTTGCACGCCAACTCCGCCTTCGCAACATTGGCGGACTCGTCGTGATCGACTTCATCGACATGCGCCACCGCAAGGACCAGCAGTCGGTCTACAAGGCGATCAAGGACCGCCTCAAAAAGGACAAGGCCAAGACCCAGGTGCTTCAGATCTCGCCGATCGGCCTCATGGAAATGACGCGCCAACGCCTTAACGAATCACTGCGCGATTCGATGTACGAGCCCTGCCCGTACTGCCAAGGCCGCGCTCGCGTGAAAACTCCCATGACCATGTCGGTGGAAATCCAGCGCCGCCTGAACACGGTCATCCAAAAACACCGCGACACGGTCGGTGACATCATCATCGTCGTGAATTCGGATGTTTTGAACCGCTTCAAAAGCGAGGATTCGCAACTGCTCATGGAACTCGAGCGCTCGCACTCGGGCCGCCTCATTTTCCGTTCCGATCCAAGCCTCAACCGCGAACGCTTTGCGATCATCGATGCGAAAACCGAAAAATCCCTCGATCAGGGATAATTCGCTACCAAGCTCGCCTCTCGAACACTAAAGCATTCCCGCGCAACGCTGCGCCACCAATCAGAACCATCATCCATGTCACGCAAAACCAAGCTCATCTGCACCCTTGGCCCCGCCACGGAATCGGAAGCCATGATCGGCAGCCTCATCGAAGCCGGTTGCAATGTCTTTCGCCTCAACATGAGCCATGCGAAGCACGAATGGGCGACGGAAATGGTGAAACGCGTGCGTCATCAGTCACAGCAACGCAACGCCAACGTCGCCGTGCTCTTCGACCTCACTGGCCCGTCGATTCGCACCGGCGACCTGCCCGAGCCAATCGATCTCGCCGAAGGCGATGTGGTCGAGTTCCGCAAGGAAAACACCAAGGCCACGGTGGAGAAATCCACGACAGTAAATTATGAGGGCTTGATGAACGATGTCTCGGTCGGCAACACGCTGGTGGTCGACAATGGCGCGCTGCTTATGCGCATCGACGAGGTGCAAGGCGACCGCATCCTATGCAGCGTCAAGACCCAAGGCACCATGGGCTCTCGCCGTCACATCAACCTTCCCGGCGTGCGACTCAACCTCCCCGCGCTCACCGAAAAAGACCACATCGATCTCGCGCTCGCCGTAGAATGCGAAGCCGATTACATCGCCGGCTCATTCGTGCGCGACGCGGCCCATGTCCGCGAACTGCGCGAAACGATGAAGTCACTCGAAGGTGATGCACAAATCATCGCCAAGGTCGAGGACCAGGAAGCCGTGCGCAACATCGATGCGATCATCCGCGAAGCCGATGTGATCATGATCGCACGTGGCGACCTTGGAACCGAGGTGGAATTTGAAGAGCTCCCGATTCTTCAACGCCGCATCATCAAGCGCTGCCACGACCTCGGCACCCGCGTGATCGTCGCCACCCATTTGCTGGAATCGATGATCCATCAACCGACCCCCACCCGCGCCGAAGTCACCGATGTGATGAACGCCGCTTACGAGGAAGCCGACGCGCTGATGCTTTCCGGCGAGACCTCGGTCGGCCGCTACCCGCTGCGCTGCGTCGAGGCGCTCGTGCGCATTTCCACTCGCATCGAACGCTCCGGCGGTCACGGCTTTGGTCAAGGCGTGCTGATGCGCGAGGAGCGCCAAAAAACCGCCCGAGCCGCTGTCACGCTCGCCGACTCATTGCCCGATGCCCGATTGGTGGTGCTTACCCGCCGCGGGGCACTTGCCAACCAAGTCGCCATGATCCGCCCACGCACGGCTGGATTCTTTGCGGTCACTCCCAAGGATGCGGTCTGCCGTCAAATGGCCCTCACTCGCGGCGTTCGGCCCATCAAACTCGCCTTCTCCTCGAATATTGAGGAGACCATCCAGCGCGTCACCGAATTGCTTCTCAAAGAAAACCTCGTGCGCACCGGCACGCCGATCGTGATCGTCTCTGACATTCTGTCCGATCACTTCGCAGCGAACTCGATCCTGCTGCACCACGCTTGAGATTGTTTCATTCGAAATAAGACGGAAAGCCATGCATGGCCTTTCGTTTCTCGTGTTGCCGCTTGACGCATCCGCGCGATGACCCAAGTTCAGACATGCCAAAAACCATTCTTCTGATCGGCGGCAACTCGGGCATCGGTCTCGCCACTGCGCAGCTTCTTCAAGCCTCGGGTTATTCGCTCGTCGCCGCCGCGCGTCAGGCCGCGCCGCTCGTAGATCTTGGCATCCCCGTGCAGCCATTCGATGCCGCTTCGCCCGCGCTCCATGATCTGCCGCCGATTCTCGATGGACTCGTCTACTTTCCTGGAAGCATCACACTCAAACCTTTCCATCGCGTCACGGCCGAGGACTTCATCAAGGACTTTCAAACCAACTGCCTCGGAGCTGCCGCTGCAATCCAAGCCGCGCTGCCATCGCTCAAGGAGGCGCCCTCAGCATCGATCGTGATGTTCTCCACCATCGCCGTCGCGCAAGGCATGGCCTTCCACGCATCAATCGCCGCCGCCAAGGGCGCGGTCGAAGGCCTCACTCGGTCTCTTGCCGCAGAGCTGGCACCCAAAATCCGCGTCAATGCGATCGCGCCATCGCTCACCGATACACCGCTCGCCAACACCTTGCTCAACAGCGATGCCAAACGCGATGCCGCAGCCAAACGTCATCCGCTGCAGCAAGTCGGCAAAGCCGAAGATGTGGCAAAGCTGACCGCGTTTCTTCTTTCCGACGACTCAGCCTTCATCACCGGACAAATCCTTCGCCCCGATGGCGGGCTCTCCTCAGTAAGGGTTTTTTGATTTTCAGCCCATGGAAATCGCCCTGATCCATCCGCATCAGCTGTTTGCGAATCATCCGGCGATCGCAAAAGGGCGGCCCTGCTTCCTCTTTGAAGATCCGATCATCTTCGGCAACGACGCACGCTGGCCACTGGCCGTTCACCAACAGAAACTCGTTCTTCACCGCGCTTCGATGCAGGCCTACGAGGCGGAGCTTATGGGCATGGGACATGAGGTGTCCTACATCGACAATCCCGGAGGTTCATCCGTCGACAGCGCAAAGCTTCTCGACAAATCGCTGCCTCAAGGAATCAACGTCATGCACATCGCCGACCCGGAGGATGATGTGATGATGATGCGTCTGCGCCGCCTTGCAAAAAATCGTGGCGTCGAGCTGCGCGTCCACGATTCATCGAACTTTCTCACGCCCACGGATTTCCTCGCCACGCACATCGCCAGCAAACGCAAGCCTTTCATGGCGAGCTTCTATCAGGCCCAGCGCAAACGCATGCGCATTCTGATCGAGGACGATGAATCACCCATCGGCGGCAAGTGGTCCTTCGATACCGACAACCGCGCGAAACTGCCAAGCAAATACCAAGTGCCATCCGAACCGCGCACGGCACCCAACCGATGGATCACCGAAGCGATCGCGTATGTGAAAAAACATTTTTCCAAAAACCCGGGCGACACGAAAAATTTCCGCTGGCCCGTCACCCGCGCGGACTCAATGGCATGGCTCGATGAATTTTTCGCTCAGCGCTTTGCCAACTTCGGCGCATATGAAGACGCGATCTCAACCCGCCACGCGTACATTCATCACGCAGCCATCACGCCAATGCTCAACATTGGCCTGCTCGATCCCAACGATGTCGTCACGCGCGCGCTTACAAGCACTGATCGGGAAGTGCCTCTCAATTCGCTCGAAGGATTCATTCGTCAGGTCATCGGCTGGCGCGAATTCATGCGCGGCATTTATCGTCATCATGGACGAACCATCCGCCGAAAAAATTTCTGGGGCTTCGATCGACCTATGCCCGCCGCCTTTTACAACGCGACCACTGGCATCGAGCCCGTTGACCATGCGATTCGCCAAGTTTTGCGCGACGGCTATTGCCATCACATCGAGCGACTCATGATCCTTGGCAATTTCATGCTGCTCTGCCGCATCAAGCCCGATGAGGTTTATCGCTGGTTCATGGAGTTGTTCGTCGATGCCTACGACTGGGTCATGGTGCCCAATGTCTATGGCATGTCGCAGTTCGCCGATGGCGGCACCTTCACGACCAAGCCCTACCTTTCGGGATCCAACTATGTGCTGAAAATGTCTGACCACGCCAAGGGTCCATGGTGCGCGACATGGGACGGACTCTTCTGGACATTTATCGCCGATCACTCGGAATTTTTCGGCAAAAATCCGAGACTTTCGATGATGGCAAAGTCTTGGGAAAAAATGCCGGCCGCCAAGCAAGCCGAGCACCGCAAAAACGCGGAGAATTTTCTCAAACAACTTCGCTGAAAAAATTCGTCACTCCCAAGAGGCGAGGAATTTTTCGAGGTCGTCCAGGCTTGGGCTTTCTGCCGTGCGCACATAGTGGCCGCTGGTGCAAACGCCCAAGGCAAGGCAGCCCTCGGGATCAAGCCCGAGCATCTGACCCTGCACGAATCCGGCATTGAAGTGATCGCCCGCGCCGGTGGTGATCAGTGGCTTGTCGGTGTATGGCCCCGGCACCCACGCGGTGCCTTGCGCAGTGGCACAGGCCGCCGATTGACGCGGGTGCACCACGACGGTTGCAAGACCGAGGTTAGTGCGGATGTCGGACGCAATCGCTTTGAGATCGTCTTCCGATTCGCCGCGCGCCGAAAAACCAAGTTCGGCATGAACGCGCTGCGCTTCCTTGAGATTCAATCCCAGCGTCACGCTGCCGAAGGCACCGAAGCGGCCGATGATTTTCAGCACCTCAAGCAAGTCCTCGCGCGAGCGCTTTTCAGGATCGGCGAGGTCAAAGAAAAACACACGACCATCACGCGCGGGCAAGTTTGGCAGTACTTCGTTGACGAGCGATTCGAGGATCGCGGTCATGTTCGGAATCATCGTCCAGTTCACCAAGGCGACGAGGTCGGATGCCGCGAGGGTCTTGCGGAAATTTTCCGCACCCATCACCGCATCGATGGTGTCGAGTGTGATGGTGTCGAGGCTGCGAAGTTGTCCCAGCATGAGCTTGCCGTCCTTGAACTCGGCGGCTGTTGTGGTGGCCGGCTCGCACAGCGAAACGATCTCAGCCTTGCTCGCGAAATCATGAAAAACTGCGTGCAGTGATGGCCGACCCAAGGCACCCACATAAGTCAGCCGCGTGCCTGCCGCAATCAACGCGTACGCCATGATCGGACCATTGCCGCCGAGCTTTTCCATCAGCGGATAAAACTCGATGTTGGTGCTCATGCCTGCAGCCCCCGCAATTCTCTGCGAGAATTCGGTGATCGTTTCAATCGGCGTGAAGGCATCGCCTTGACCAGTGCGCTGAGCCACTGGCTTGACGATGGTGTCGACGAATCCGTCGAGGCCGACGAGGGCGGACTTGGGGGCGTTCTTGGCGCGGGCTTCGCGCAGGGCGGCAAGGGTGCGGGCTTTGAAGTTCATGCAGGGGGGCTGGGGATTGACGCGGCGGCGAGTCTGCTCGCCGATTTTCCGATGGTCAAGGTCGCATGAAACAAGCGCTTGTTTGATGAAATCCACCGAGAAATGCCAAATACCCACGATTGGCGGTATTGACTCATCCACGGCCCGCGTGTTAGAGAAACGACCGATGAAAGATTCGTACCAATTGGCATTGGCATGGGGCATCGCCGCCATCGGACTTGCAGCGTGCAACACCTCCAGCGGGCCGATCGGATTCGGCTCGGCCGACCCCTTGCGCGCGCCTGGCTCCGACCTGGGCCCTTCGTCCATCGAAGCGGAAGGCTTCAGCGCAGGGCAATTTGTGCGGGCCGTGGTCGACAACACCGCATTTTACCTCAAGCGCCCCAAAGGCGATGCCGATGCCGACAAGCTTCTGCGCCGCGGCACTTCGATGAAGGTCATTTCTGCAGGCGGCGACTATTTGAAGGTTGAGCTCGACAGCGGCGAGGTTGGTTTTGTGCCGCCAGTCATGGTCGAAGGTATGGCAGACTCAACTGATAGCGGCATGGCATATCCAACGAACCCAAACGAAATCCAACTTTACCCACCGCTCTCAGGTTCGGCTTCAACACTGCCGCCCATCGGCGCCGGTGAGCAACCACCCTCGGGCGCGATCCCCACGGTCA
>JBMTCI010000010.1:0-11233 GCA_049430745.1 Luteolibacter sp.
CCGTTCCCATCACCGCATAAGCGACGAGATGCTCGGGTTTGGCTTCAGGATTGGCGCCAGCGTCAAGAATGTGGCAAAGGCCGTGCTCGTTGGGAATCGCAGTAGCGATACCCGCGCGATCGACGCCGGGCAGCGTGCGAAGTTTGAGCGTCGCTGAGGCCACGGCAGCGCCAGTGTTGCCAGCGGAAACAAACGCATCGGCTCGACCTTCGCGGACCATTTCCATGGCGATGTTGATCGACGATTGTTTTTTGCGTCGCACCGATTTGGCTCCGGGCTCCGACATGCCGATCGCTTCGTCCGCATGCACGATGCTGACTCTCGAGCTGCTGAGATCGAGCCCTTGCTTCGCGCACTCGATCTTCAACTGACTCTCATCTCCAACGAGATAAAGATGCTGAAGCTTTGGATAATACCTGAGCGCATCCATCGCGCCGCCGATGTTCACGGCTGGCGCATGATCCCCGCCCATGGCGTCCAATGCGACTTTCATCTGGTCAGGAAATTTGGAGTGCGTTCAAACATCCGCTTTTTTGATTCATTCGCTGGCACGAATCCCAAAGGAAAAATCGCGCGACGAACGAAGCGGAAAATTTTCTCGTCGACGACCTCAGAGAGCCTCGACATCGAGCACCTGACGGTCGCGGTAGTAGCCGCAGGATGGGCATGCAATGTGCGATGGCACTTTGCTGCCGCACTCGGGGCAATTCTTAAAAATCGGTGCACGCCAGCGCTTGGCGCCACGGCGCATTTTCTGACGGCTTTTGGATTGGCGGCGCTTTGGAACGGCCATGGTCTTGCTTCGTGTTAGGGTTGGTCCTTGAGGTCCTTGAGTTGGTCGAGAGCCGACCATCGATCGGCTCCCGCACCGCGGGGCGGAGTGGGTACAGCATCTTCGGCGGGTTTGTCCACCGATAAATATCGAGGATCAATTTCACAGTGCTGGGGCACATCAGCCTCGTCGCAGCGCGGGTCGATCGGGAAATGGATCAGGACCTCCTCGCGCAGGGCATCGCTGGCATCGATTTCGCCAGCTTGGCTGATTTCGATCGAAATGGCCGCATTTTCGAGCCGAATGGTCTGAACAAAGGGGTGCAGGGTCCGCACGCAGGTGAATTCGAAGGGCGCTTCAAGGCCACCCGTAAGCAGGAGCTCGGAGCCAAAGCGTTGCGCCCAAAGGCTGTATTTCAAGGGTCCAATGGCCTTCGCATCGCCCTCGGGCAGGTCAAAAATCTCCGCATCGAGCTCGCCTTCGTAGCTTTTTCCCTCATCCGGCAGCGTCGCCAAATCAATTTTCAATCGTTCGCTCACGCGCCGATTTTATGGCTGCTGGGGCTTACGCCAAGCCGCAATTGCGGGCCATGAATGCGGCGCTTAAAATTTTTACCCCAGCGATTCCCTGCATTTCGCGGAAAAAATGCCCACGTCGGCGGGAAATTTCGGAAATGTTTAAGAATTTTTTCAAATTTCCCAATCACTTGAAGTTTTGGCCGCCTGATGAATTTTTTTCAGCCCCAAGGGCTAGAACGACCCGCCTGCCCAACGCACACCAAGCGCTTTGGAATAAGCATGTTTTACTCAGTACATACATATCATAAACCACAACATATAGTATTGTGAATAATTTGTGGATACCACATGAGCAAAATTGGATTGACCCATGCGCAAAATTTGAATGAGCTTTCAGACGCTTCACGCCTCAAATTATTCGATTTAATTCCACTCTCCCCGCAATTTCCCCCACCCCCACCAAAATAGCTCAAAAAATCATGTCCGCCAACTCCGTCACCACCACCATCAACCTCGGAAATCGCACCTTTCAACTCGACCGTGAAAAGGCCGAGCAGGCCTTTGCTGCCAAGAGCGTGATCAACGGACGCGAGACCATGTTCTTCAACATCCTGCCGCTGAAATATCAGTGGGCTTACGACCTCTATAAAACCATGAAGAACAACCACTGGGAGCCAGAGGATGTGACCATGCAAAAGGATGTCGAACAATGGCGCTCCAACGAGATCAGCGATGTTGAACGCTGGATCATCAAAATGGGCATTGGTTATTTCTCCGCCGCCGAAGGCATCGTTGGCGACAACATCCTTCATGTGGTGCGCGAGGTGGTCACCGCGCCCGAGTTGAAGCTCGTGCTTGGTCGTCACGCACATGAAGAAAACATTCACGCCGACTCATTGGTGTACATGCTCTCTTCGCTCGGACTCAACCCGCACGAGTGCGAAGCGATGTTTGAGGACATTCCAACCATCAAGGCAAAGAACCACTTCGTTGTTTCGAACTCACGCGCGTTGCGTCGCGATGTCGATCTCACCATCACCGAAAACAAACAGGCGCTTGCGAAAAATATTTTCCTCTTCGGTCAAGTGATGGAAGGCACGCAGTTCTACGGTCTCTTTGGCATGATCCTTTCACTCTATCGCCAAAACAAATTCCCAGGCATCGGATCGATGTTCCGCTACACGCTGCGCGACGAATCGAATCACATCGAAGTCTTCCGCAATCTTCTCATGGATCTCATCAATGAGAATCCCGACATCTGGACCGAAGAGTTCAAGGAAGACCTTCGCGACACGATGAAGGATGGCATCACGCTTGAGAAACAATTCATCCGCGACTGCCTGCCGGTCTCCGCGCTTGGACTCAACTCGACCGACTTCGAAACCTACATCGATTACATCGCCGACCGCCGTCTCGCATCGTGCGGACTCTCACCACTCAATCCCGGCGCAACCAATCCATTCCCCTGGCTTGCCGAGATGATGGATATCAAGAAGGAAACCAACTTCTTCGAAGGCCGTGTGACGGAGTATCAGAAAGCCTCGGCACTCGCCGCAGTCGACGACGACGAGCTCTGATCCACCGCACCGCGCGGGGATGTTCATCATCCATTTCTACCGCGCCTTTTCATGACGCATTTCCAAAACACGAATTTCACCAATCAAACCCCATGTACCGTTCCATTGATCCCACCGAAGACATTGTTCTCAAACAAGTCATCACCGACCGCTTTGCTTTGCCATCCGAGGACCGCGCGTTCTTGTGGCGCGATGTGCTTCCGAAAGAAAAGCGCGCGCCGATTTCCGACATCATTGTGACCCGCGGCAATGCCGAGTCGCATTTTTCACTCGAGGATGTGGCCGATGCGATCGGTGACTCGTTGGCTGATCTGTTGATCGCACGCAGCGAGGACGAGAAGTCGATCTTCTCGGATGTGAACCGCCAGTTTGTTTCTGATGTCGCACATGCGGTTGCCAACTCGCTGACCAAATCGCTCGACGAAGGTGGCCGCCTTCGTCTCTCCGAATCCGATCTCTACCTGCTCATCGAAAAGGCCTTGCTCGAAAACGAAGCCTACGATGTTGCGAAGGCGCTCGCGTTCCGCCGCTCGCTCGAAAAACACGGCTCGGTCGATCTCAACGCGGGCATCAGCACGCTGCCCGTGCGCCTCATCCGTCGCAACGGCAATGTCGTGCCATGGTCGGAAACAAAAATTGAAATTGCCGTCCGTAAGGCCTTCCTCACGATCAAGGAAAACCCCGAGCCATCGATCGACATCGCACGCGCCGTCACCGAACAGGTTCGCCGCGGTGATCAGTCGTTCGTCCACATCGAAGATGTGCAGGACATGGTGCAGGAGGAATTGATGCGCCAAGGCCATTTCAAAGCGGCCGAGCACTACATTCTCTACCGCGCCCAGCGCTCGCGCCTTCGCGAAGAGCAAGAAGCCAACGCCGAAGATCCGAACCAAGAGTTCATGGTCACCGTTTCCGACGAGCAAGGCGTCTCGTCGTTCTGGGACGGCATGGAACTCAAGAAGCGCATTTCTTTCGCTTCAATCGGACTCGATCTCTGCCTTTCAGAAATCGAAATCGAACGCGAACTTCGCCGCTCAATCGGATCGGAAATTTCCGAAAAGGACCTCAAGGCCACCATCATCCTCAACGCCAAGTCGCTCATCGAAAAAGATGCCGACTTCGCGAAATTCGCCGGACGCATCCTGCTCTCCTACATCTATGAGGAAGTGCTCAACTGGTCGATCTCGCGCGACGGCATCGACAAGCTCAAGCAGGCTCACAAAACTGCGTTCAAGGCCTACCTCAAGCACGGAGTCTCCATCAAGCGAATCAATCCTGAGCTGCTTGATTGCTACAACCTCGACAAGCTCGCCGAGGCGCTCGATCCAACCGCCGACCTCGACTTCGACTACCTCGGCATTCAAACATTGTACGATCGCTACCTCATCGTCGACAAAACTGGCAGCAAACCACGCCGACTTGAAACGCCGCAATTTTTCTGGATGCGCGTGGCAATGGGACTCTTCAAGCGCGAAGAAAACAACCGCGATGAGTGGGTCATCCGCCTCTACAATCTCTACAAAGGTCGTCGATTCTGCTCGTCCACCCCGACGCTTTTCAACTCTGGCACGCTGCACTCGCAGCTTTCCTCGTGCTACCTTTACAAAGTCGACGACTCGATTGAGTCGATCATGATCCGCGGCGTTGCCGAAAATGCCTTCCTCTCGAAATGGGCTGGCGGACTCGGTGGATCGTGGACCTCCGTACGCGGCACGGGCGGTTACATCCAAGGCACCAATGGCGAGTCGCAAGGCATCATCCCGTTCCTCAAACTTCACAACGACCAACTTGTCGCAGTGAACCAAGGCGGCAAACGCCGTGGCTCCGGCTGCGCCTATCTTGAGACCTGGCACAACGACATCGAGGACTTCCTCGAATTGCGCAAAAACACCGGCGACGAACGCCGCCGCTGCCACGACATGAACACGGCCAACTGGATCCCCGACCTGTTCATGAAGCGCATGGCCGATCGCGGCAGCTGGACGCTGTTCCGCTCGAACGAAGTGCCCGATCTCCACGACCTCTACGGCAAGGCTTTCGAACAACGCTACTGCGAATACGAAGCACTCGCCGCCGAAGGAAAAATCTGGTCGCGCCAAATGCCTGCTCTCGAGCTTTGGAAAGGCATGCTCAAGATGGTTTTCGAAACGGGTCATCCGTGGATCACTTTCAAGGATCCTTGCAATGTCCGTTCGCCGCAAGATCACTGCGGAGTCATTCACTCGTCGAACCTCTGCACCGAGATCACGCTCAACACCTCGGCCGACGAAACCGCCGTTTGCAACCTCGGTTCGGTCGTGCTCGATACACACATCACCCGCGATGGCGCACTCGATCACGAGATGCTCAAGGAAACGATCACCGTTGCGATCCGCGCGCTGGACAATGTCATCGACATCAATTTCTACCCGACCGAAGCGGCCAAGACGGCAAACTCCCGCCACCGCCCGATCGGCCTCGGCGTGATGGGTCTGCAAAATGCCCTCTACAAGCGCGGACTCGCCTTTGCCTCGGAAGCAGCCGTGGAATTCAACGACGAGGTCATGGAGGCAATCGCCTACTACGCATACAGCGCTTCGTCCGATCTCGCGAAGGAACTTGGCACTTACTCTTCATACAAGGGCTCAAAGTGGGATCGCGGACTCTTACCACAAGACACGCTCGACCTCCTCGAAGACGAGCGCGGCCGCAACATCGATGTTCCGCGCGGCGGCAAAATGGACTGGTCCGTCGTCCGTTCGAAAATCGCATCTCAAGGCATGCGCAACTCGAATGTGCTGGCCATCGCGCCGACCGCCACCATTTCGAACATCATGGGCACCACGCCCTGCATCGAACCGAACTACAAAAACCTTTATGTGAAATCCAACCTCTCGGGCGATTTCATCGTGCTCAACTCCGAGCTCGTCAAGGACCTCAAGAAGGCCGGTTTGTGGAACCAGGAAATGCTCGACCAACTCAAGTACTTCGACGGCGAACTCGATGCCATCGACGACATCCCGGAGGCACTCAAGCACAAGCACAAGACGGTCTTTGGCATTGGCCATGAGTTCATCGTCGACGCCGCGTCGCGTCGCCAGAAGTGGATCGACCAAGCGCAATCGGTGAACCTCTTCCTTGCCACACCAGATCTCAAAACGCTTTCGCACATGTACCGCCGAGCATGGGACAAGGGCCTCAAGACGACCTATTACCTTCGCACGCTGCAGGCATCCAACATCGAGAAGGCAACCATCGACGTCAAAAAGGAAGTCCGCGGCATCGCCGCAGGCGCCAAGCGCGAATACACCGCCGAGGAGAAAAACGCCTGCTCGCTCGAAGCCATGCTCAATGGCGGAACCTGCGAGGCGTGCCAGTAATTGGGAAGGGATCAGCCCTCGTGGCAACACGAGGGCGCGATATCCGAATCAATCAAAGCTGAGCCCAACTCTCAAGTTGGTGATGATCCATCGCCAGCATTGGTTGGACAGTTAGCGTTGTTCAAAATCACAACCTCACCGCGAGGCGAGTTTGGCGGTTGAGCGGGAATTCTTTTGTCATGCCGATTTGTGCGCGGCGATGAATGCCGACCAGCATGCCAACGGCGGCCAAACTGAAAACAAGGCTGGTTCCGCCGTAGCTGACGAATGGCAATGGCAGGCCATCGTTTGGCAGCAGAGCGGTCGTCACGCCGATGTTGACCATGGCGGGCACCACGATGACGCAGGTGAGGCCAAGCGCCACGCAGCGGCTGAACATGCTGGTGGTCTGCAAAGCAATGCCGCATCCGGACACCGCTATCAGCACATAGCAAAGCACCACAAAAAGAGTGGCGCCGAGGCCAAGTTCCTCACCGATGACGGGAAAGATAAAGTCGATGTGTGCAAAGGTGAGCGTGCCGAATTTTTCCACCCCGTTGCCAAGTCCCACGCCCGTCGGGCCGCCATTTCCAAGCGCCAGCAAAGCACGCCATTGCTGCATGCCGCGATCGAGTTGATGGATGGGGTCTTCCAAGTTGAGCCATGCCTCAATCCGGCCCCAGCGGTTCTCATTGCTGCGAATGTAGAGGCAGGCAGCCGTCATTGCCAGTATTGCAGTGGGAAGGATGAACCGCAATCTTGTGCCGACACAAAACATGATCGCACCCACCGACACGGCGAGCGAAAGCGCGGTGCCAACATCGGTTTCCGCGGCAATCAGCAAAATCGGAATGCCCGCAATCGCACCGGGCAACACAAAGCCGCGGAAAAAGGTTTTTACCTCGGACTGCCAGCGCGCAAACCACGCGGCAAGGCAAACAACGACCACGATGCGCGCCAGCTCGGACGGCTGGAAAGATAGCGACCCAAAGCCGATCCAGCGCTTTGAACCGTAAATCGAAATGCCAACACCTGGCACAAAACAAAGCGCCAACAGGATGCAAATGACGATGAACATCAGCGGTGCCATCTTGCGGTAAAATTCGAGCGGCAACCTCGACGCCACCAGAGCCGCCACCAAGCCGACACCCACCATGGTCGCTTGACGCATCAGGAAATGATAAGGCTCCTCAGTTCCCTTTACCCACGCACTCGTGCTCGCCAGCATGATCAGCCCGAGGGCGACCAAGAGGGCAACCGCAGCGCAGAGAATCGTGGAGCAATGGCGAACCATGAAGGAATGGCGCGTGTCAGATCAGGGAATGATCAGATTTGCGCCGGCTTTGAGTTTGGTGGGATCAGTGATGGAATTAGCCTTCATCAACTCGTCTTGGGTAATTTTGTATTGCTTGGCGATCTTCGTGATCGTCTCACCTTTTTTGACCAAGTGCGTCTTGCCAGAAGCCTTGATGGAAGCAGATGCCGCATCGTCCTCGACAACCGCCATCGCCTTGGGCGCAGTACTCACATCGACCGGTACCGCATCCACCATCCCGTCATCAGTGGCAGGACTTGCCGCATTCACAACAATCGCCGCATCCGCTGCAGCCACCTGAGTCGCAACCGCGGCGCTCTCAGCTTTCTTCGCCGGTAGGTTGAGGATCAGCCCCTTGCGGATGATCTTGCCCTCGTTCATTTGGCGCAGATCCAACTCACTCACGCCATGCAGTGCGGCGATCGATGCGAAAGTTTCACCTTCACGGGCAACATGGGTTTTGCTGTCGCTTGCCACCGCTGGCGCGGCAGCGATAGCGGACGCGATCTCTTTCTTAGCCGACTTTGCACCGACCTCACGCTGTGCGCTGGGAGCTGCTTCTTTCGGGCGACCATCGAGAAAACGCTGATGAATGAAGATCAGCGCGATCGCCGCAATGTGGATGAAAAAGATGATCGTCAGCGCGCGGGAAATTTTTGATCCGCCATCGTCATCCATTTCCAAACCGGACATGGTGGCACTGGCGGAGACTCGTTGACGCTTGCGCGTGACGGCACTTAAGCGGTGAAAAATCCCCTTGGAAACCGGACGGCGTTTGACGGGTAATGTTTGGAATTTCATGTGGGTATCAGTTGAGTTGATGGACGAGATCTCTGAACGCGTCACCGCGTTGTTCATAGCCAGAAAATTGATCAAAAGACGAGGTGCCTGGCGAGAGCAGAATCGTCGATCCTTGGGGTGCGAGACTGCGTGCCGCCTTGACCGCATCGGCCAGCGTTGAAACTGCCTCGCATTGAATCGCTTGTGAAAAAAGCGTGGCCAGAGGGCGAGCGATTTGACCGAAAGTCACGCAGGCGAGCGCCTTTTTTTCAAGCAGTGGCAAGACCGATGAGTAGTCGAGACCCTTGTCTTTGCCTCCGGCGATCAGGACCACTGGGCGGACCTGCGAGCGCAGAGCGCTTTCGAGCGCGTGGAGGTTGGTGGCCTTCGAGTCGTTGAGGTATTCGACGCCATCAAGCGTGCGAATGAATTCACAACGGTGCGGTGGCGGATTGTACCCGTGCAGCGCCTCGCGCATCACATCAATGGCCACGCCAAGGGCATGACAAGCAGCCATCGCGGCCATCGCATTTTCCGCGTTGTGAAGGCCGCGCAAAAAGCTGTCGCGGTTAAGATCGACGCAAACTTTGCCGCCATGAAAAATCAGAACGCCGTCTGAAAACCAATCGGCTGCAGGATCAATTGTGGAAAAAGTGATGGGCTTGGTCGTCGATGCAGGAAGATCGCCACCAAAAGGGATCACGGCGACATCATCGGGCCTGAGGTTTTCAAAAATACGAAGCTTTGCCGCGCGATAAGCTTCGACCGATGGATAGCGGTCCATGTGATCCGGCGCGAAGTTCAACCAAACGGCCACATCCGGACGCAGTGTTCGGATGGTTTCGAGTTGAAACGAACTCAGCTCAAGCGCCACCGCCGCTGGTGGATGAGATTGCAACACCACCTCGGCAAAAGGCGTTCCAAAATTTCCACATGGCGTGCCGCCAAGTCCCGCATGCTCAAGAATGCGTGCGACAATGCCCGTGGTCGTGGTCTTGCCGTTGGTGCCAGTGATGCCGACGATTTTCCCTTTGTAATATCGCGAGGCCAGCTCGACCTCACCAATGACCTCACCCGCGTGCGTTGCAAATGCCGCCACATAAGAGCCGTAGGTGTCGATGCCAGGGCTTACGACAAGCAAGTCGCTGTGCACAGCTCGTCCGACCTCTTCATTCGCATCGGGATGAAGTGTCACTCCTTCAGGCATGCCTGCCATGGCTTCTTCTCCTGCCACATCCCAAACCGAAACTGTTGCACCCTCGCGCAAGGCGAGCAAGGCCGCAGCCCGGCCACTGCGACCCGCACCCAAAATGGCAACATGTTTTCCGGCAAGCGTCATGGGCATCAGACAATTTTCAAAATGGCGAGACCGAACAGCGCGAGCATGATCGACAGAATCCAAAAGCGAATGATGACTTGGCTCTCATGCCATCCGAGCAGTTCGAAGTGATGGTGGATCGGCGACATTTTGAAAATTCGCTTCTTGCGAAGCTTGAAGCTGCCGACCTGCAGAATCACCGACATGGCCTCCATCACGAAAACGCCGCCAATGATGACGAGCAAAAGTTCCTGCTTGGTGCAGATGGCGGCAGTGCCGAGCGCGCCACCGATCGCAAGTGATCCGGTATCACCCATGAAAACCTTGGCTGGGTGACAATTGAACCAAAGGAAACCAAAGCCCGCACCTGCCAATGCCATCAGGAAAACCGCGAGCTCCCCGATATAAAGGTTGTGAGGAATGACCAGGTACTCGACAGCCATGAAGTAATGTCCGGCAAGGTACGCCAGCAATGCGTACGCAAGCGCTGTGCTGATCGTGCAACCGGTCGCCAATCCGTCGAGACCATCGGTGAGATTTACCGCGTTCGAGCATCCGATGATGATCCACACAAAAAACGGAATGACCAGATAGCCGAGCTCGAGAACTGGTGTTTTGAAAAGCGGAAAACAAATCGCATCAATGCCGATTGGCTTGCCGCTTCCGAGCATGAAGCCCGCCTCGTTGTTAGCGAGACGCGAGACATCGACACCATGACCGGAAATCTCGGGTTTGTAGTAAATGAACAGAGCCGCCACGAGCGCGATCACCAGTTGCCAGAACAACTTCGTACGACTGCTAAGACCATCGGATTTTTTCTCGCGCACTTTTTTGTAATCATCGCAAAAACCCAGCAATCCGCAGGCTGCCATGGTGCACGCGCACACAGCCACAAATGGGTTGAGCGGACGGGCGCAGATCAGCGTGGCAATGATCACCGCACCAAGGATCAGTACGCCACCCATCGTCCGTGCCGAGCTTGCCGCCATGCAGCTCAGCGAGTTTGTGCACTTCCTCCGCCGTGCGCAGAGGCTGACCCAACTTCAGCGAAATGAGTCGGCGGATCACACGCGGACCAAAAATTAGCGACAGCAAGAACGCGAGAATTCCTGCACCTGCCGCGCGGAAAGTGATGTACTGGAAGAGATTGAGAAATGAAAACGCATGCGCCCAACCTTGTTGGCCGGCAGCTTTTTCGGCCTCAAAGGCCTGAAACCAAAAATCGTAGATCGCGGGTAACATCAGTGGATTGGGAATGCGGCGTTCATCACGCGTTCAATGGTGGCGGAGCGGCTGCCCTTGAAGAGCACCGCATCACCGGGCCTAACCTCCGCCGCGAGCCATTTCGCGGCATCGGCAAGTATGGGAAAATGTTTTGCGCCGCCCGCGCCTTCGGCGATGCCTTCGGCACCTTCACCCGCGGCAATGACCACAAGGTCGCGACTTGCCGCAAGTTGACCCATGCGATGATGCGCCGCAGGACCATGAAGACCGAGTTCTCCCATGCGGCCAAGCACCACAAAGCGGCGGGCCCCAGCGGGCACAGGCGCTTCGGCCAAAGTTTCAATCGCTGCCGCCATCGACTCGGGGTTGGCGTTGTAGGTGTCGTCGATGA
>JBMTCI010000011.1:0-11023 GCA_049430745.1 Luteolibacter sp.
GCTTCACATTGATTTTTTCACCGAAATTGATGAAGAGCGGAACTTGGACGACCAAGCCGGTTTCCATCGTGGCGGGTTTGTAAACGTTGTTTGCAGAGTCTCCTTTCACGCCTTCGGAGGATTCCGTGACGGTCATGGTCATGGTAAGAGGAAGCTCAACTGAGACCACGCTGCCATCGGCGATGAGCAGGGTGTAGAGCTGGCCCTCAATGAGGTAGTTTTTCACGCCTTCGATGAGGTCCTCATAAACGACGGCATCCTCGTAGGTGTTGGGGTCGAGGAAGTGGTAGCCGCTGCTGTCCTTGTAAGAATACTCGTGCGGGGTGCGCTCGAGGACCACGCCTTCGAGCGAGTCGTTGGAGGTGAGGCGGAGATTGAAAATCTTTTTGGTGGCGACGCTGCGGATCGACATCTGGACATAGGAGGCCATGCGCGGGGGCGTCTTGAGTTCGTGATCGACGACGAGGCAGATCTCGTTGTTGTGGCGGACGGCGTGTCCTTTGCGGAGATTGATGACGGGGGTGCTGGCCATGGGTGTGTGGTGTGTGGGGGCGGGGAAACTAGGGTTTGCCCGACGCGTGTGCAAGTGGTTTCAGCGGCATTGGCTGGAGACCCAATCGGCGATTTTTTGGTCATCTTCGCCTGCAGCCCAGACCTGTCGTAGAAAATCGGCGGGGTGGATATCGCCGTGGTTTTTGAGAAAATTCATGTCGCCACCGCAGCTGTACATGAGATCCGGGTCGAGTTCGCCGCGGAGCTTGGCGCGGGCCTTGGCAAGGATGCGCGGGAGATAGGCGATGTCATTTAGCGTGTCGCCGAAAGTCGGCAACTCATCGCGAGTGAGGGTCTGGGCGCTTTTTTGACGATTTTGAATGGTGTGAAAATAATCTCGCCGCACCGACGCGATGAGCAGGGCAGAGGATGGAGAAGGACTTTGTTTGTCGCAGAAGTCCTCGACGAAGTCGAAAAACTCGCGGGTTTTGTAGCCAATTTCCTCGAGCAAATTCAGGTCATGCTTGCTGAACCATGTCTCAAAATCCCGCTCACCCTCGCGGTAGCGTGCGGCACATGCGTCAAAGAGTTGGAGAAATCGATCGTTCCATGTCATGGCGTTCGATACTGGCGAATTCGTGATTTGGCAAGTGATCGGGCCGGATTTCGGATTGCGCGCATCGGCGAGGCTGGCAAGCATGGGCGCGTGGCATTCACTTCGGAAAAGGCATTCGAACTCATGGCCGCCGCGCACGAGCGGGGGCGCTTGGCGCATGCGTTTTTGATCAGCGGAGCTCAGGGATCGGGCAAGGAATGGCTCGCGGCCAAGGTGGTGCGCATGCTCAATGGTTCGGGTCAGGCAGCTGGGATGGATTTGTTTGGCGAGCCTGTGGCGGAAGAAGTGCCCCCCCTGGATGAGTTGGAAAGTGGCTGGGTGAGGATTCTGCGTCCGCGCATGAAATCGCGTCGCATCGGGATTGATGAAATCCGCAATTTGGAAGAGGCCCTGCATTTGGCCGCGCCCGAAGGAACATACAAGGTGGGGGTCATTGTCGATGCCGATCGCATGTCGGATCAGGCCTCGAACGCTTTCTTGAAAACTCTCGAAGAGCCCTCGCGCAACACCTTACTGATGTTGTTGACGCATCATCCGCAACGACTGCTGCCGACGATATTGTCGCGTTGCGTGAGGATGCAGCTGACCGGCGGGCGGCCGATGCTCGAGGATGGTGGGGCGGAGTTGGTATCGGCCTTGAATCGTGCGGCAGCCAAAGGTTTCGGCACGGCGATAGCAGCCTTGCAAATGAAGTCGGCTTTCGTCGGTTTTTTGGAAGAACGACGCGAGCTAGCAGAGGATGCGGCCAAAGCGGCAGAGAAAGAAGAGATCGCGGCGTATCGTGATGGCACCGATGGGGCCTGGCTCAAAGAACGAGCGGATCACCACAAGGCCTCGGTTGAGGTCGAGTATCAGCACGTGAGAAGCCGGCTTTTCGATGTGCTGATGGCATGGATGGCGGATCTCCTGCGTCTCAAAACGGGATCGGGTGGATTGGATTTTCCAGCATCGGCCGACGCATTGCGCGTGGTGGCGGAAAAGGAAAGTGAAACACGGCTCTTGAGGCGCATGGAGGCACTCGACGAATTGAGGCGCACTTTGGAAACGAACGCTTCCGAGTCACTGGCTATGGAGGTGGGTTTTCTCAAGGCCTTTGGTTGAAGGCGACTTGAGAAATTTCCGCGAGTGATCAGGCCGACTTGTCGTTGGCTTTCGGTTTTTGAAATTCGGGTACCTTGGGTGCAGAATCCGGAAGGATTTTTTCAATCGATTCGGTCGGGATCCATCCGCGGGTCTCGGTGGCGAATCCGACATAGGACCAGCGGCCTGATTGATGAAGGATGGTGCAGAGCGAGCCGGGTGGGGCATCGATCACTTCGGGTGCGGTGCGTGATGCCTCGCTGTGAAGCGTGGCGTTTTCGTTGATGACCACGGCTTGCATTTTGTCTTTGGCGAATTCGCCATCCTTCGGATACGCGCGCCATGCGAGTGCGGCGAAGAAGGCAAGAACGGGTCCGAGGATCAGGCCGACGGTTGCGAGGTGGCGGGCGGACGAGTTGCGTTGGGTCGCGGCGATGATCAGCAGCGAAATGGTGAAGGTCCAAAGTCCGGCCCACAGCAGGTTGCGCCACGTTTCGATCGAAATGTGCGCGAGTGTTGTTTGGAGCGCGGGGCGGTTGATCGTGATCGAGCCGTATTTTCTCTCGATGAAGCGCAGGTTTTGTCGGGCCTCGGCGTGCTGCGGATCGCGGTGAAGGGCGCGGCGATAATAAAGAGCGGCATTGCCTGGCGAGTTTCCGCGGTAGCAGGCATTGCCGATGTTGTAGAGGACATCCGGCGAGAGCGATTCGTAGGAAGCCGACTCGAGCCATAGCTTGGCTGCTTCGGAAAATTTTGCGTTTTCGTAAGCGGCCTTTGCGGTCGTTTCCTCAGCCTTGCTTTGCTGTGTGGTACCCATCATCGCAAAAATGATCGATGCAAGCGCAGCTTTGCGCAGTGTTTTGAGAATTGAGGCGCGTTGTGATCGATCGATGGGCGTGTTGGTGCGATTCGGCTTGAAGCACTCCGCATCGCGTTCGGCGAGGATCGCTTGTAGCTCTGGCGTGTGCTGATTGCCGAGTTGTCGCTCGATGAATTGTCCTGCGGAAAGCAGGAAAGAAACCCGATCGTTGTCCTTCAGTCGTTCGAGTTGCTTGAGTTCCTTAAGCCTTTGTTTTTTTGCTGGGTCCTGCGGGTGGCGTGCTCGCAAGCGCATGGAGATCGCCTTGATCGCGAGAAGCATGGCGATAAAACCGGGGAGTGTATGGGTCAGCCAATCTGATAGACTTCTACTCGATCTTTCGGGCGAGCGCGGAGGATCGATGATGCCAAGGATATCGGTCATGCGCTCAACCGGTGTGCCGGCGGCAGGCGGCGGTGCGGCGGATTGCTGGTTGACTGCAGCCGGCTTCATTTGCAAGGGCGTGGGGTCGGTGGTGACCGTCTCGTAGCTTCGTTTTTTCGGGTCGAAGTAGACGAGTTTGAATCCAGGCAGTGCGGATTTCAGTTCGAGCGGCCTCAGGTATTGTTGAAAAAAGGTTTGGCCTGCGAGTTCGCGGCGCTCATCGCCTCGTTGCGCGGGTGACGCATCATAGACTTTCCATCCATCGGCATTGATGGGAATCGGTGGTCGAATCGTGTCGAGGTTGCCGCTGCCGGTGACGGTGATTTCAACTGCGATGGGATCGCCTTCGGTGACATCCGTTTGGCCGACTTTGGTGGCGATCTTGAAATTTCCCACGGCGTTTTCGAAACCCTGTGGCGCGTTGGCTGGCAGTGGTCGCGCATCGAGTTGCAATTCTGGAACGGTGACATTGGTTTCGAAATTCATGCGTCGGGGGACGCCATCGATCACCATCTGCGTCGTGATGAGTCGAATGCTGGCGGGACCAATGCTGATAGGTCCGCTGCGCGTGGCCGTGAGCGTGCTCGGGTAGGCGACCGAAAGGCAGGGGACGCCCAAGAGGTTCACATTTCCTCGCATGGGTGAGGGTTGAAATCGCCAGCAGGTGAGACCATCGCGGTTGAAGTCCGGAATGCCCCAGTCCTCGACAAAGAGATCGCGTGGCACGAAGAGCTTGATCTCGATCGGGATGGTTTCGCCATCATAGGGATTTGGATTCAACACCTTGAAGATGCCCGCATAACGCACGGTACGGCCATTGATGACGGCCTCGGACCATTTCAAATCGTCGGGGTTAAAAACTGAGAATTCGAGGGGTTCGGTCTTTGAGCGAACGCCACCCGCGAGCACTTCGATGGGAGGGATGGAAAAATTTCCTATCTCATAAGAGGTGACCAAAAACTCGAAAACATACTCGAGTCTGCGACCAGGGAGGAGTCGGGTTTGGGCGCCACGATTGGTGTTTTCGATTTTGACACCAGGGACATCGGGCGCTTGTGGAATCAGGCTCGGTGGCGTGCCAGAGACGCTGACCTCCAACAGGGCTTGTTCGCCTCGTGTGAGAAATCTGGACGAAAGCCGGCTGACTGCTTGCGCGGATGCGAATTGCGCGCATGCGAGCGTGGCGATGATCGCGGTTGTGATGAATTTGAAGGGGTGGATCGCACTCATGAGATTACCAGTCTTTGGCGGGTGGATTGAATTCGCGTTGGCCGGGTGTCAGTGGACCTTTCTCCAGATCGGCGCTATCTTTGAGGATGCGGCGAGCTCGTTTTTCAGGCGTTTCATTCGGGTCATCGGCTTTGTCGCCTTTGTTCTTGTCCTTACCGGGATCTTCTTTCGGCTTCGGCTGCTTGCCATCCGATCCGCCTTTTTTGTCGCGTTTTTTGTCACCTTTGTCACCAGGTGACTTTGAGTCCTTGTCGGATTGGTTGCCTTTTGAATCTTCGTCAGGATCGCCATCGCCTTCGCTGTCACCGGGTTCTGATTCACCATCACCTGGCTGCGGCATGGGACAGTTTTTTTGCGCGGTTTCCTTTTCCTCCTCGAGCAACTCGCGCAGGCGCATGAGGTAGGCGAGGGTCATGTGACGATTGTTTTTTGCGGCGGTGTTGTCTTTGGAATGAGTGGTGGCCGAGTCATAGTGGCGAATGGCATCCGTCCAGTTGGTGATCAGCCCTTCGATTTTTTCGATCTCACCCTCTTCTTCCGCCTCGAACATTTTCTTCAAACGCATGCGCGCAAGTTGCTCAAATTTCGCCATGTCGGGGCTTGATTTGGCATCTTGCGGGTATGCGGATCCAGCGAGCTCCATCCATCCCATTTGAAACAACGAATTGCCCATGCCGAGGTGGGCCTCGGTGAGAACCTCAGGATTTTTGGATGCAAGTGATTGGCTGAATGCCGTGCGTGCGGACTTGAATGCATTCGCGCGCAAAGAGGCAGTGCCTTCACCCAGTTGATAGCGCGTGCGAAGGTTCGATGAGGAGGTTTCTTTGGCAAGTTGTCGGTAGCTTTTGGCGGCGGCGGAGAAATTCTTTTCTGCCAGCAAGCGCGCTGCGTCCTTTGCCTGATCGGCTTGGATGGAATCGGGCATTAGAAAGATCGCAAGTGCGGCGGCGGTCGCGCCAATTCCACGCCAGCGGGTGCCGATGACCATTGATGCAAAGAGCAATGCGATCGCAGGAAGAAGGAACCACTGGTAGTATTCGATGGATTTTTCGCGCTGACGGCCCTTCATCTCAAAGGCATCGAGTTCCTTGATTGAGTTTTTGACCAAGGAGGCAATGTCATCGGCTGAACCAGCGGCGGCGTATTTGCCATTCGTGACCTCGGCCAGATCGCGCAGCACGTCGGGCTGCAATCGGCTGATGACCGGCTGACCATTCTCATCGATCATCCGATTGCCAGGGAAATCCGCATTCGGCACATAGTCGCCGTTTTCCGTCCCGACGCCGATGGCGAGGATGTTCACGCCCGCAAGTTTTGCTTCGTTGGCAATATCGTCGAGTGATCCGTCGTGTTTTTCACCATCGCTGAAGATGATAAGAGCATTTTGTTTCTGTCCGGTTTTTTTTAGCGTATCGATGGCAAGCTCGACAGCATCGGTGAGGTTGGATCCGCCCATCGTCGCCCAATTTTCATCGATTTGCTCCACCGTCTGGCGAACAGCCGCATGATCGACCGTCAGCGGAGCATAGACATACGACTTCCCTGCGAAGCCGATGATACCAACGCGTTCGTTTGGAAGCGCGTCGAGCAACTCGTAGATGGCAATTTTGGCGCGGGAAAGCCGATCGGGTTTCACATCCTGCACGCGCATGCTGCGCGAAAGATCGAGGGCGATGAGGACATTGCGGCTGAGAATTTTTTCCTCATGCGTGCCGGACTTTTCGTGGGGTCGAGAGAGGGCGATGATGAGATTGATGCAGGCCAGCAGCAGTAGAGCCAGCGCGATCCAGCGCACTACGGGGCTGCGGCGCTTGATGAGTATGGAGCGCAGGCGGTCAGCGGCGAAGGCCTGCCACTGCGAGCGGCGAAGGCGAACCATCACAAGAGCGAGCACCGCCACCACGAGTGGCAATGCCAGGGCCAAGAGCCATATTGGATGGGCGATGTTCAAATCAGATCAAGGTGCAGGGGGTGGACTGATCGCGAGGCGGGTGGCGCAGACAAGAGATGCGATGAGCGAGGGGATCATGAACCAATGGAAAAGCTCTCGATCATTGATGACCGTGAGGCTACGGGCCTCGGTTTTTTCGAGTTGGTTGATGGTGGTGAAAGTTTCACGCAGCGAATTGAGGGTTTGTGCCCAGTAGTGTTCGCCGCCGGTGAGGGATGCAATTTTTTTGAGGGTTGGGATGTCGAACTCCTGGTAGGGGAAGCGCATGATGCTGCGGTCGACGCGACCTTCCTTGGTGCCGATGGCGATGGTGTAAATTTTGATACCGAGGGTCTTGGCATGCTCGGCTGCTTCAATGGGTGAGATTTTCCCCGAATTACTCGCGCCGTCGGTAATGAGAAGGATGATTTTGCTCTTTGCGTCGCGGGCATCGAGGCGCGAGGCCGCTGCTGCAAGCGCCGATCCGATGGCCGTGCCTTGTTCTTTCACCGTGCCTTGCCCGAACTGATCATTGAGCCGAAGTTCGTCGAGTGCGCGACGAAGCCATTTGTGATCCAGCGTGATCGGGCTGGCGTCGCGCGGACGTCCGGCAAAGGCGACCAAACCCATGCGGTCATCGGGTCGGCGACTGATGAAATCATCGACCACCGCTTTGGCGACATCGATGCGTTTCGCGCGTTTGCCTTCGTCGACAAAGTCGTCGATGTCCATCGAGAGCGAGACATCGAGAGCGATCATGATGTCGATGCCGCTCGCGCTGCGACTTTGATATTCATTTCTCCAAACCGGTCGCGCCATGGCGATGATGGCAAAAAGCAGAGCCATCGTGATGAGCGGTAGGCTGATGCCGCCCGCCGTTTCTCTCACCTTGCGGCCAAGCTTGACGAGGACATCGAGATTGGGAAATGTCACGGCCGCCTCGGCGCCGCGTCCGCGCCGAAGGAATAGCGTCAGCAGCAGCGGCAGAATCAGCAAAAGCCAAGCCGGTTCGTTGAAGCGAAAATGGGTGAAGAATTCGCTCATGCGACAAGGGCGGCGTGGAGGGATTGAAGAAGCTGACGCGACTCGTTAATGATGACCTCGGCGCTCGCGTTGGCGTCATTGGGCGAGTACTTCATTGCGGCGAGTTGACTGAAAATTTTCGTGATTTCGCTACGAGTCGACTCGGGAATTCTTTGCAGGGCATTGTGACGTGAGATGAACTCCTCGTGTGTTTCGAACAGGGCGGGGTCTTCGGCGGTGATCGAGAGAAATTTTCGCAGGATCATCGATGACTCAAGAGCTGCAGCGTGTGGATCATGCTGTGTCACGGCGTTCAGCGCAGTGATCGCTTCATTGAATGCCGCGATGCGAATTTTTGCCGGGTCGTTCGCATTCTTGCGGCGTTGGTGAATCAGCCATGCCATGAACGCCAATAAAACCACCGCGCCAACGATGATCCACAGCCATGGCGTTTCCGCTTGGGGAATCAGGGCTTCGACTGAGCCTGACTCCATGAGCGTGAAATTTTTGCTTGGAATGTTTTCTGGCATCAACGGGATCTTTTGCGGGCGCGTTTTTTGAGCATGCGATGCAGACCGAGAAGTGTATCGTGGCGGGTATCAAGTGCGGCAGAGTCGATGGCGTATTTTTTGAAGCACTGATCGATGTTCTTCAATTGATCCTCAGTCATGCTTTCATAACTCGCGCGGAGGCTTTCGTTGTTGGTGTTGATCAACGATTGATGACCTGTTTCCGGGTCGATGAGCACGACCTTGCCGGCGCGGGGGAGTTTTGACTCGAGCGGGTCGGTGATGCGCAGGGCGATGGTTTCGTGTTTACGTGAAAGTTTGCCGAGTGGCCGATCGAGTTCAGGCGCGATGAAGTCGGAGATCAGAAACACCAGCGACTTGCGGCGTAGAGTCCGCACGAGGAAATCCGAGGCATTGGCGATGGAGGTCGACGCCTTTTCGGGATCGGCGACGAGGATTTCGCGAATCATGCGTAGCAGGTGGCGGGTGCCTTTTTCTGGCGGAATGAAGAGGATCGGTTCTTGGGCAAAGATCAGCAAACCGACCTTGTCGCCATTGTTGAGAGCACTGAATCCGATGATCGCGGCAGCCTCGGCGGCGATCTCGCGTTTGCTCATCGATTCGCTGCCATAGATGGTCGAGCCCGAGACATCGACCGCGAGCACCACGCTAAGTTCGCGTTCTTCGCGAAATTTTCGCACAAAGGGCTGGTTCATGCGCGCGGTGACATTCCAGTCGATGAAGCGTACTTCATCGCCGTGCTGGTACTCGCGAAAGTCGTCGAAATCGAGTCCTTGCCCGCGGAACGACGAGAGGTATTCGCCCGCAAACGATTCACGAACGAGCCGCCGCGCCTTGAGTTCCAGACGGCGCACACGTGCCATCATTTCCTCGATCTGTTGCTCGGTCAGCATGGTGGATCAGGGCACCGGCACCTTTGACATGATGCGTTCGATGATCGAGTCGGCGCCGACCTCCTCAGCCTCGGCTTCATAGCTGAGAAGGATGCGGTGGCGCAGCACATCGGTGGCCATGTCCTTCACATCCTGCGGTGTGACAAAGGCGCGTCCGTGCATGAAGGCTAGGGCGCGGGCGGTGAGAGCGAGGTTGATCGTGCCACGGGGTGATGCTCCGGCGCGGACGAGATTTTTAAGGCCTGCGTCGACGAGTGATGGGTGGCGTGTCGTGTGAATGATCTGCACGATGTACTTGCGAACCGCGGGATCGATGTGGATGTGGTTGACCGTGTCACGCGCGGCGGCAATTTGCTCGGGGGTGGCGACAGGTTGGGTTTCGTAAGGTTTGGTTGAGGTCGCCATGCGCTCGAGGATGGCGAGTTCCTCGTCCTTGGTCGGGTAACCAACGGTGACCTTGAGCAGGAAACGGTCGAGTTGTGCTTCGGGAAGTTGGTAGGTTCCTTCCTGGTCGATCGGGTTTTGTGTGGCGAGCACGAGAAAGGGTTCGGGCAGTGGGTAGGACTTGTCGCCGAGGGTCACTTGTCGTTCCTGCATCGCTTCGAGCAGAGCCGATTGCACTTTGGCAGGAGCGCGGTTGATTTCGTCCGCGAGGATGAGGTTGTTGAAAATGGGTCCGAGCTTGGGTTCGAATTTGGTGATTTGCGGGTGATAAACCATCGTGCCCACGAGGTCGGCGGGCAGGAGATCGGGTGTGAATTGAAAGCGCGAAAAGGTGGTGGAGAGCGAGCCAGATAGAGCCTTGACCGCGAGTGTCTTGGCGAGGCCGGGGACGCCTTCGAGAAGGATGTGACCGTTGCAAAGGAGGCCGATCAGGAGGCGGTCGACGAGTCGGCTTTGACCGACAAGGACCTGCGCCATTTCATCGCGGACCGCTTGGATCCACTGGCCGGTTTCGTCGATTTGTTTTTGTAGATTTTCTGGAGTCATGAGTGATGGTGGCATCAGTGTGCCATGATGGGTGATTCCCGCAACCTGCAAAGCGATGGGATGGTCAAACTTTGCGCAAAAAACTTGGCATGCGCGCAGGTCTCGGATGTCGCCGATTTGAATGTCAGTTGCCGACTGCCGCCACACGCGCAAGGATGTCTTCCACGGCAGCGAGCCGGCCAATGCCTTCGTAGCCGCAGGCGAGTTCACCTTCGGCGGGATCGATGAATTGGCAGCCGTCTTTTTTCAGCTGATCGACATTTCGTTGGGTGGCCGGATGCAGCCACATTTTGCCGTTCATCGCGGGAGCAATGAGAACGGGAGTGGTTCGCGGGAGGGCGAGATACACCGAGGTGAGTGGGTCTGGCGCGAGTCCATTCGCGAGCTGCCCAAGCAAGTTCGCCGACGCAGGCGCGAGCAGAAGGAGGTCGGCCTTGTCGGCGAGTTCGATGTGCCCCGGTTTCCAGGAATTTTTTTCATCCTCAAGCGTGACGAGCACCGGCTGACGCGTGAGGGTTTGGAGCGTGAGCGGTGTGATGAACTCGGTCGCGGAGCGGGTCATCACTGCATGAACCTCGTGGCCTTGCTTGACCAGCTGCGAGGCGAGATCGGCTGCCTTGTAGGCGGCGATCGATCCGGAAATGCCGAGGACGATGTTCACGGGATAAGTCTAATGCTTGAAGTGGGCGATGCAATGCCGATGCGTTGAGGCGCTTTCAGCGTGGTAGCATGATTTCCTCTTCCTTGAGCCCGGTGAGTCTTGAAAGCCGTGTGATCATGCGGCGGAGGGTGATGAAAAGGAAAACGAGGATGGGCAGGCCGATGACCGCAAAGCCCCAGCCGGTCAGCTTGGCCACTTGCTCGTTGTATTGCTCGCGGGCGTTGACGGCGGTGTGGTCGAGATCACCGAGAAAATGCAGGGCGAGACCGAAGTTGAGCAGGGTGCTGATGAAGAATGAAGCGGCGAAAAGCAGGGTGGCTTGGAAAATGATTTTT